>CAMJYG010000017.1 GCA_946409935.1 uncultured Clostridium sp.
TTCAATTTCATCGAATAATACAACCGAATATGGTTTTCTTCTTATTTTTTCAGTCAATTGTCCACCTTCATCAAATCCAACATATCCTGGAGGTGAACCTATTAATTTAGATACAGAATGTGCTTCCATATATTCAGACATATCTATTCTTATCATGGCATTTTCATCACCAAATAAGCATTCTGCTAGAGCTTTTGATAATTCTGTTTTTCCTACACCTGTTGGTCCTAAAAATAGGAATGAACCTATTGGTCTTTTTGGATCTTTTAGACCTACTCTTCCTCTTCTTATAGCTTTAGCAACCGCTTCAACTGCTTCATTTTGACCTACAACTCTTTCATGAAGATTCTTTTCAAGATTTTTTAATCTTATATTTTCATCCTCTGTTATTTTTTTAGCTGGTATTCCCGTCCAATTAGCAATTACTTCTGCTATATTCTCCTCTGTAATATTTGTTATTTCTTTTGTATTCTTATTCTTCCACTTTTTTTGTTCTTTTTCATAATTTTCTTTTAGTTTTCTCTCTTCGTCTCTTAACATAGCTGCTTTTTCAAATTTTTGCGTCATTACAGCTTCTTCTTTATTTTTTCTTAATTCTTCAAGTTTTTCTTCTAATTCTTTCAAATTATCAGGCTCTGTATATGTTTTCAATTTAGCTCTAGAAGCTGCTTCATCTATTAAATCTATTGCTTTATCTGGCAAAAATCTATCATTTATATATCTAACAGACATTTTAACTGCTGCTTCAATAGCTTCATCTGTTATTTTTACACCATGATGAGCTTCATATTTATCTCTAATTCCCTTTAGTATTTTTATTGCATCATTTTCTGTTGGCTCTTTAACTGTTACAGGACTAAACCTTCTTTCCAATGCTGCATCTTTTTCTATATATTTTCTGTACTCATTTAAAGTTGTTGCACCTACTAATTGAATATCTCCTCTTGCAAGTAAAGGTTTTAAAATATTTGCTGCATCTATTGCCCCTTCAGCCGCTCCTGCTCCTACAATAGTATGAATTTCATCTATAAATAAAATTACATCTCCTGCTTTTTTTACTTCATTTAAAGCCTTTTTTATTCTTTCTTCAAAATCACCTCTATACTTAGCACCTGCAACCATACCAGAAATATCCATACTTACAACTCTTTTTTCTTTTAAAATTTCAGGCACGTCTCCACTCATTATTTTTTGTGCTAGACCTTCTACAACAGCTGTTTTACCTACACCAGGTTCTCCAATTAAGCATGGATTATTCTTGGTTCTTCTAGAAAGAACTTGAATTACCCTTTCTATCTCTTCTTTTCGTCCAACTATTGGATCTAATTTGCCTTCTTTCGCCTTTTTAGTTAAATCTTCTCCAAACTGATTTAATGTTGGAGTTTGATTGTAGCTACCTATTTTCCCATCCTTTTCTGCTTTTTTGTCATCTGCTACAATATCTTCTCCTTCATTTATTACCTTTATTATTTCAGTATATAATTTAGGAATATTAACATTTAATTCTAATAAAATTCTCGCTGCTATACTATCTCCTTCTCTTAAAATTCCTATTAATAAATGCTCTGTTCCAATATAATTATAGCCTAATTTTCTAGCCTCTATAAATGCATTTTCAATTACCCTTTTAGACCTTGGCGTAAATCCCAATGTTTCAGATATTGACGTTTCTTGTCCAACTAATTCTATAATTTTATCAATAATGTTCTCTGGTTTAACACCTTGATTTTCTATAACCTTTGAGGCTACTCCGCTTCCTTCTTTCGATAAACCATATAATATATGTTCAGTTCCTATATAATTATGTCCCAATTCTAATGCTATTTCATTAGCTAATTCAATTGCCTTTTTAGCTCTATTTGTAAATTTATATGTCATTATATTATCCTCCATTTCCTTTTTTTACAGTTCAGTAATAATTTTTCTTAAAAATGTTAATGTATCCCTACTAAACTGTAACTATTTTTCAGTAATAATTTGTTTTATAACTTCTGCTCTCTTAATGTCTCTTTCAATTGCTTCATATTGTTCACCTAAGTATTTTTGTAAATTTGCAGGTTTAGTATATAAATAAAGTTTTTTTACTTTTAAATCTGTCATTTCTTTTAATATTCCTAAATCAGTGCCCAATTTTATATCTGACAACAATTCTCTTACTTCTGAAGAAGAAATTTTCCTGCAGTTACTCAAAATTCCAAAGCTTCTATATACCATATCTTCTAATTCTATATCATCTTTAGCCAAAATTTTTCTTGCTTTTCTCTCTTGCTCTATTATTTTTTCTACTATTACATTTAAATTATCTACTATTTCCTTTTCAGAAATTCCAATTGTTTGCTTATTAGAAATTTGGTACATATCTCCACTAGCTTCGGAATTTTCACCATAAACACCTCTAATACTTATACCAAAACTACTTGTTGCTTGTAATATTTTCTTAGTATTTTTAGTTTTAGAAAGAGCTGGTAAATGTACCATTACAGAAGCTCTTAATCCTGTACCTATATTACTTGGACAAGCTGTTAGATATCCATATTTTTTATTCATGGCATATCCAAGTGCTTCCCCTATTTTTTCATCTAGCTCTATAGCTAAGTTTAATGTATTTTTTAGATCTAATCCATTACTAAAAATTTGTATTCTTAAATGATCCTCTTCACCAATCATTATACAAATATTTTCATCATCATTTATAAGAATACTACCTGTTTCATTTCTTTTTAATACAAAATCTGGACTTAATAAATTTTTCTCGACAAGGCTCATTTTTGTTATATCGTCCATATCTTGTAACTTAAAAAACTTTAATCCATATCCAATTGTATATAAATTATCTTTTACCTTGTTTTGTAATGCCTCTATTTCATCATTTTTCTGTAAATTAAATTTGAACCCATGTAAATTTCTTGCGAATCTAATTCTTGTACTTATTGCAACATCTGAGTCTTCACTATTTTGTAGATACCAGTTCATATTTATTAAGACCTCCTTTTTTATCTAATTTATTGTTCTACAATAGGGAAAGCCATGCTGACTTTTCTATTTATAGTTAAAAATAACATACTACAAGTTTATTAGCTTTCCTATTTGTTTTAGTCTTCTAATTTTTTTATTTCATCTCTTATTTGTGCTGCATCTTCGTACCTTTCATCTTTAATTGCTTCTTTCAATTTTCTTTGTAGTTCCTCAAGTTTTGATTTTTCACCTTCATTTTTATTTTCTTCAGTTTTATTATCGTAATTTTTCTGTTTAATATCATTATTAATAACTTTTCCTATTCTTCCAACATGAGTATTGGCACCTTGTATTTTTTTAATTATTGGAGAAATTTTACTTTCAAACACATCATAGCAATTTTCACATCCTAGTTTTCCAGTATTTACAATATCATCAAAAGTATATCCACAATTATTACATTTTAAAGATTTGACTTCACCAAATAATGGCATAAATTCTGGTGTTGAAAAATCCTCCATAAATTCTCCAAAAAAACTAGAAAAATCAATTGGCATACTAAAATCCATTTTTGTTATTCCTAATTTTTCACTACATTCTTCACACAAATTTAATTCTTTTGTCTTACCATTAATATTTTCTGAATACCTTACATTTGCTTCATTTTTACCACAATTATCACATAACATTTTACATTCCTCCTTTTTTATGCTTTTGGGGATTGTCACGGGGACGCCCCAGAAACAACATTAATTTAAATTTAATAACATATTTTTAAATATTCTTGCTCGTACTTTATCTTTAATTTCTTTGCTTAATTGCAATACATTATCACTTGTTGCAACCTTTAAAAGTTTTGCTTCTTTTGGACTAATTATTTCATAAGTTAAAAAATCACTTAACACAATATCTACATCATTAGAGGTTATTTCTTCACCTATATTATTTATTATATGCATTATATAATCTGCTTTTGTGTTATTAACCTTTTTTATTGTAATATGACCTCCACCACCTCTTCTACTTTCTACATAGTAACCTTGTGATGGCTTGAATCTTGTTGATATTACATAATTAATTTGAGATGGTACACAATTAAATTGCTCTGCTAATTCATTTCTTTGTATTTCAATTGCTTCATTCTCTTCAAATAAATCTTTTATAAATTCTTCTATCAAATCTGACATTCTCATGTTTATTCCTCCTTTTGTTGACTTTGACTTTCTTTGACTTTCGATATTATTATACTACTTTTAAATTTTATTTCAAGGGTATTTTTTGACTTTCTCTGACTTTTATCTCGTTTTTTTCTTTTAATTTTTACCATTTTATAACTTTTTCTCTTTTTATTTTATTTTTTCGCCTTTTTTCACTACTTTATTAATAAACTAGAATACCTGTATAAATACACATAATACTTACCGCTATCTACTATTAATTTTTGTCAAGTTATTTCGTGTATAAGAAATAACTTTTCTTATTTTAATATAAATTTCTAATTAAAGAAATTTATATTATTGGTATTTGCAAATTATGAAACTCAAAAACATAAAAATAAACTATCTATCCTTTGTTATATTCTCTAATTCATCTACTTTCTCTTTTTGTTTATCTAAAGACACCCATGAAAAATAAGAAGATACAAATTCACCATATTTTGTTGTATCTTCTTTATCTTCTGAAATGCCTTTTTTAGATTTATAATTTTTATAAGATTTATCTTTATTCATTTATAAATACACACCTTCTTTTTATTGGTATGCACATTTTTTTTAAATTTTATTCATTTTTTTAATTTTGTTATAATTCACTGTTAATATTAACTTGAAGCAATACAAAATAATCTGTGAACTATAACAAAATTTTTACATTATCAATTAATAATTATTAAGCTCTTCTATCAAATTTTTATATTTTATCAAAAAAATAGAAGTATCTTTTATATTTACAGCATTTTGCAATTCATTAAGCATAATATACCCCTTATTGATATTATTTATCTTATTTGCATCTATATTAGGATTAGTAAGCAGTTTAGAATATATATTTATTGCATTTTGAACATCATTTAAAATTTCATCCCAATTACCACTTTCTAATTTGGAATAAGCTTTAAATATATTAGCCTTTGTTTCAATTATTATATTATATAAATCATCTTCACCCTGAATAAATTTTGGTAAAAAATCGTATAACTTGCTAAGTTCAGTTACTGTTTCAGCCTTTTTTTCATCTTTAGCAACAACTGTAAGATTATCATATTCTTTATTAAAAGATAAAATATCTTCTTGTTTTATATTTTGATTATACAAATCTATAGTTAAAGTGGGAATTGATAAATACATTTCCTCTACTTCGCTTTTTACAAATGTCCAATTTATATTTTCTTGATTATTTAAAACCCCACTAGATTTTAAAATAAATTTATTATTTTCTTGTTCACTAATACTTTCTGCATTTAGACTACTATTTGAACTTTTTTCTTTACTAGAAGCTTGTCCTTCTTGTTGAGAACCTCCGACCTTTATTATCACTGCCTCCTATTTTTTCTTCTGAACCGCTTTTAGAATCTCCTCCAGATGTTGAGCCACTAGCGCTTTCTGTATTTTCCAACTCTGCAGGTATTTTTGCAATTGATATTCTATAATTCTTATCTTCGATATTATTCATTGTATTAATTAGATTTGTAAGTTTTAACTCAACATATTTAATTTCTGATAAAGCTTTTTCCTTTTGATTTTGATTATTATCTTTATTCAAATTTTTCCATATCAAGAAAGCCACACAAATAAAAATTATTATTAAAATCAAAAAGGCTATTATTCTATATTTTTTCAAGATTTACCTCCATATTTAGTACTATTACTTTCCAATGCACAAACCCGGTTGGAAAAGAATTATAATTATTTTTCAACCTTTCTCTTTTTTCTATTATTTACATTTTTGTATTATATTATTCTATGAATAATATTTAATGTACTATTTATACTATATATAGATAATTTTACGTTACAATTCACAATTATAATAAGCTGTGAATTGTAGCTAACTATTGAATAGAAATGAAAGGATTAATTTTTAAAATGAATGCTAAAGTAAATTTGTTTAGTGAAAAGAAAGGTGAAATTAATAAATTTTTAAGCAAATTTTATAATACAAATTTAGATATAGATAAAAAACTACAATGGGAAAAAGAATATGCCAATCCCGTAGAATTGGCAGAACTTGTTGGTATTTACATTGATAACTCTGAAGATTATTCTTTAAATATGTGGATTTGCTTAGATAAAAATGTTTTTATACAAATAACTTCAGAAAATGCTGATATATTTATTAAATATTTGTATGAAAGATTTCCATATTAACAATTATTCTTTTCAATAATGATTGTTACTGGTCCATCATTTACAAGGTTAACTTGCATTTCAGCACCGAAAATCCCTTTCTCAACATGAATATCAAGTTTTTCACATTCAGAACAAAAATATTCATACAATTCGTTTGCTATATCTGGTTTAGCAGCTTGTATGAAAGAAGGTCTATTTCCTTGTGAACAATCTGCATATAATGTAAATTGTGAAACAATTAACAATTCACCTTTTACATCTTTTAAAGATAGATTCATTTTATTATTTTCATCTGTAAAAACTCTTAATTTGCATAATTTATTAATTAAATAATCTGCTTGCTCTCTGGTATCATTATGTGTAACACCTAATAATACTAAAAATCCTTTATCTATCTTGCCAACAGTATTTCCATCTACATCTACATGTGCATTTTTTACTCTTTGAACTACAATTTTCATTTTTTCAATCCTTCCCTTCTTTTATTGAGATTTAGTATTTTTTCGTTAAAATTTACAGCCAATTATAATTCAAAAAATCTTCAAGTTAATATATAATGTTTTTTGGAAAAAAAATTATATATTAACTTGAAGCAATGCAAAATCAGCTGTGAATTGTAATATTTTTTCGTGTATAAATGTTTATTTATTAAATTTAATGTAGCCGAAATTCTTCAACTAAATATTAATATATAAACATTTCTAATATTATTATTATTCATTTTCATAACTAATCACTGGCGCGGACTTCTAATTACATATGGCTGATTAGTAACTATTCATCTTCATTATTTATGTCTTGTTCTAATTCTTCTTCTACAATCTTAGCTTCATCTTGTTTTTCATCATCAATTTTTGAATTTTCTAAGTCCTCTAATATTTCAACCTCTTTTGCAGGTTCTTCTACTTGCTTTTCACCACAATTAGGGCAAAATTTATCTTCTTTGTTTATTTCTTTATAACACTTATGACATTGTTTTTTATCTTTTAATTGTAGACATTCTTTTAAAAGGCTATCTATTTCATCACTTAATACATCAATTTTTATGCATTGCTCTTCTATTTCATTTTGTATATCAACTTTTTCTTCTCTCACATGATTTTCATATACTTTTTTCCCAATCTCTTCATATAAACCATTTACTTGTGTCTTTAAATCACCTATTTTAAATTTAATCTTTGTTTCCTTTGCTATTTTCCCTGTTTTATCAGCAGTTATTTTATATGCTTCTGTTGCTTTTTTTCCTAATTTATCAAAAAATTCCATTCTTCAATCATTCCTTTCTTTTATTATTATTGGTTTTTTATAAAAATTTTATTCGTTTTATAATTAATCACTATTAAGCAGTACAATATAATTTTAAGGCTGAACACTAACAATATTACTCTGATTTTTTATCTCTTGTCATTAAATCCTTTACTGCTTGCATTGGTTCTAAGTTTTCGTAAATTAATTTATATACAGCTTCTACAATAGGCATTTCAACATTATGTATTTTGCTAAGTTGGTATGCAACTTCAATATTATCAATACTTTCAATAACCATTCCAACTTCTTTTTTCACTTCATCAATTGACTTTCCTTGACAGATTAATTTACCAGCTTTTCTATTTCTACTATGTTCGCTTGAACAAGTAACTATTAAGTCTCCCAAGCCACTTAAGCCATAGAAAGTTTCTTTCATTCCGCCAAGTTCTATTCCTAACCTAGATAATTCATTTAAACCTCTTGTTAATAATGCTGCAAGAGTATTATCTCCTAATCCTAACTCTACAGCAACACCTGCACAAAATGCTATAATATTTTTTAATGCTCCTCCTAATTCTACGCCTTTAACATCATTTGATGTGTATATTCTCATTTTTTCACACATAAATGTATCTTGAATAACATTCAAGATTTCTTCGTCTTTAGACGCTATAACTAAAACAGTTGGTATTTCTTTTGAAACTTCTTCTGCATGACTAGGGCCAGATAAAACACCAATTCTTGCACTTGGCAATTCTTCTAATATAACATCATCTAATGTTTTTAGTGTATCTTTTTCAAGTCCCTTAGAACATATTATTATAGGTCTATTTCTCACTAAATGTTTATATTGTTTAAACGTACTCCTTGTAAATTTTGATGGAGTAACATGTAAAATAAAATCGCTATCTTTTATTACTTCTTCAAAATTGGTGTAACATTTGATATTATCTGGTATAGTTATTTCTGGTAAAAATTTACATTTTTTTTCTTCATTAATTAATCTTTTTTCTTCTTCATCAAAAGACCAAATTTTTACTCTGTTTTCACATCTTGCTAAATGCATAGCAAGTGCAACACCCCAACTTCCACTACCTATTATTGCTATATTTTTCATATTTATTAAAATTCCTTTCCTATTGTATAAATTACTTTTTAAAACTCAATTTATTCTCTGTCCCATTTAATAATCTTTTAATATTATTTCTATGATTGTATAAAACAATTACAGCTAAAATTAAACTATAAATAAAATAAACATTACCGTTTTTTCCTTCTGTTAGTACAGTATAATTATTATTTATAAACAATGTCAATATTGGAAATAAAACTGCAGCTGCACATGAACCTAAAGAAACCATTCTAGTTAATGCCATTAAAACTATTGCAAATACTAAGCATATTAATCCAATTTGCCAATTACTCATAAGCAAAATTCCTAAAGATGTTGCAACACCTTTTCCTCCTTTGAACTGAAAAAATACTGGGAAAGTATGTCCTATTACAACAGCAATTCCTGCTATTTGAAGTAATAATTCCTTATTAGAACCTGATATCATATTTCCTAATATAATTGCAATAGCAATAGAAACAACTCCTTTTAATATATCACAAATTAATGTTATGGCTGCAGCTTTTTTTCCTACACTACGAAGCATATTTGTACTACCAGCATTTCCACTTCCTTTTTCTCTAACATCAAATCCTGCAAATTTCTTACTAAATATAACTGAAAAATTTACACTTCCTATGCAATATGCTAATATTGCCATTATTATATAAACAAACATAATATTTCCTCCTTATTGCCATGGGGACGCCCCTTTTAAATATAATATAACGCAGTCAAAATTCTAATTCTTTTGCAAGCTTTTCTCTTACAATGATTCTTATAGGTGTACCTTCTAATCCAAATTCTTTTCTTATCTGATTTACTAAATATCTTTCATAAGAAAAATGAAATAACTCTTTATTATTTACAAATATTACAAATGTAGGTGGTTTTGTAGAAACTTGTGTACCATAGAAGATTTTTAATCTTTTTCCTTTATCTGTTGGCGGCTGTACTATTGCTATTGCTTCGTTTATAACTTGATTTAAGACAGATGTTGATATTCTCATGCTATTTTGTTCTGCAACAAAATTTATCATTTCAAATAATTTATTAACTCTTTGTCCAGTTTTTGCAGATATAAAAATTATAGGTGCATAAGATAAATATTTTAATTTGTCATATACTTCCTTTTTATATTTTTCAAGGGTTCCTGTTTCTTTTTCTATTGCATCCCATTTATTTACTACAATAATTACACCTTTTCCTGCTTCATGCGCTTCACCTGCAATTTTTGCATCTTGGTCTGTAACACCTTCAGTTGCATCAACAAGCATTAAGCATACATCTGCTCTTTCAATTGCAAGCAAAGTTCTCATTATGCTAAATTTTTCAATAGATTCTTTTACTTTGCTCTTTTTTCTTATTCCTGCTGTATCTATTAATACATACTTTCCAAATTCATTTTCAAAATCTGTATCTATTGCATCTCTTGTTGTTCCAGCAATATCACTTACTATGCTTCTATTTTCTCCCATTATTTTATTTATTAGAGACGATTTTCCTACATTTGGCTTTCCTATAACAGCAACTTTTATTTCATTTTGTTCATCTTCATCATCTTTTTTTTCAGGAAATTCATCATATATTTTGTCTAAAACATCTCCTATTCCAAGTGCATTAGTAGCCGAAATTGGAAATGGTTCACCTATTCCAAGATTATAAAATTCGTAAATTTCTTCTTTATCTTTAGTGTAATTATCTGCTTTATTACATACTAATACTATTGGTTTACCAGATTTTTTTAGCATTAATGCAATTTCTCTATCTGCAGCTGTTACACCTTGTTTAATATCTGTTAAAAATATAATAACATTTGCCATTGCTATTGCAAGATTTGCTTGTTCTCTCATTTGAGATAAAATAATATCCTCTGAATCAGGCTCAATACCTCCTGTATCAACTAGTGTAAATGTTCTTCCTCTCCAATTTGTTTCAGCATAAACTCTATCTCTTGTAACTCCTGGAGTATCTTGAACAATTGAAATTCTACTTCCTGCCAAATAATTAAAAAAAGTTGATTTTCCTACATTTGGTTTTCCTATTATTGCTACTATTGGTTTTGACATTTATAATATCATTCCTTGTATAATATATTTAGGTTTTCAATAAAGGATTTACCTATAAACCTATTATCACTATAAGAATATTTTTATATACTTAAAGTACTTTGATAGAGTGTAGCTCAACATTCCATTTATTTTTAACTCTAATTCTTATAAATTTTTTATCTGCACTCTATTGGTATTTTACACTAATTTCAAAAAATTTACAAGCTTATTAATATACTTCCATTTTTACATTTTTACCTTTAAATGCAAAAACTATTTTGGTTATATTATTAAATCCTCTTTCTCTTAACTCTGTTTCATATTGTTTTTCTTCTATTTGTTTTTTAGCATTTTCTATTGTTTCTTCTATTGTTGTTTCTTCCATATCTTCTAGTACTTTAAATTCCATTATAAAACTATTTCCGTTTTTATCTTTTGGTTCTAACATTATATCGTATCTTCCCATTCCAGATTCTCTATTTGAATTAACATAGTATGAATCTTTTAAAGATACTAGCATTCCTAATACAAATGCATGATAAAAATTCTCTGCTGTATTTTCTCCAACATCCAAATAGCTAAACATTTGCATTGCCAATATTTCAAATTTTTTTCGAAATTCTTTTAGTTTTAATGTTATTAAGTCTTTCATTATACTATTTAGGTCATTTCCTGTTACTTTATCTCTAAACCAATCCTTTACAATTGACCTAAATAAAAATTTTATTTCTTCATTCGGCAACATTACTTTATATATTCCTTCTGAAATATCTACTGTTTCTACAACTTTTAAATATCCTGTTCCTAACATTAATCCCCATATATTTCCTTCATTTTGTTCTATACCTTTTATTACAGTTTCTAAATTTATTGTTACCTCTATTTTTTCATCTTTTAGAAGTCTTTCTATTTGCTCTTTTATTGTATTAGATTTCTTTAATACTAATTTAATTAAATCATTTGAACTTGTATTTACCCAATACGGCATTAAATCTCTGTTTTTCAAATAATTTAATATACTCCATGGATTATATATTCCATCTGTATTTCCAATTACATAACCATCATACCACTTTTTTATATTTTCTTCATTTTCTTCTACATTATAATCTTTTATTACTTTTTTCATTTCCTCTGTTGTTATTCCAAAATCTTCGCTGAATTCTTTATTTAAAACAGTATATACATCAAAATTATTTGCTCCGACTGAATATGCTTTCTTTTGCTACTCTTGACACTCCTGTTAATACTGTTTTTTCTAAATATGAATTGTCTTTAAAAGTTACTCCATAAAAGCCTCTCAAAAATTTAACAGCCTCTTCATAATATCCCTCCACATATGCTGATTGTAGTGGTACATCATATTCATCTATTATTAAATATACTGGCTTGTCAAATTCTTTATATAATAGTTTTGATAGTAGTTTTATTGAATTTTGAGTTTGCACTTCGTTGGCTTTTAAATTTAAAACTGTGCTAAACATTTCCTTCTCTATATCAAATAATTTTTCACTCTTTAATAAATACGCGTGTTCAATAAATAATTCTACAAGCTCTGTTTGTAATGATAACATCATATTATCATAACTTGTACCTTTTACATCTTTTAAGGTTATATATATACATGGGTATGCTCCAAGTTTAGACGTATATTCTTCACCTTGTTCCATTATTTTTAGGCCATCAAATAATTCTTTTGTATCCTTTTTATTGCAATCTAAAAAATATCTTAACATACTCATATTTAAGGTTTTTCCAAATCTTCTTGGTCGCGTAATTAAGGCTACACTTGATTGATTATCTAATATATCTTTTATAAATAAAGATTTATCTATAAAATAATTATCTCTTACCCTTAGCATTTTAAAATCACTTACACCTATTCCTATACCTTTCATCTGCAAACCCTCCTATTCAGCTTTTAACTATATACATATTTTACCCTAAATAAAGAAAAATCACAATAGATTTTTACATTTCTATTGTGATTTTTCTAATGACCATTTAATTCTACACCATCATTTTTCGCAACTTTATATTAATATGCTATTAATACTGGACGGAATGAATATTTGCCACCCATATTCGAATAAGATCCACGGTCGAATGCAAAAATACCTGCATCATCACCACCCGTTCTTCCTATTCCTCCTCTACAAAATACTGGATATTGAGATATAACAAATTTAGCATCATCACTATTCCATCCTTTTGTTTCTTTAGTTGCATCACCTTTTATCGCACCATTATAATTAGTATCTACATCAGTTGTGTTAGTATATAAATCAACATATGTGTCATCTCCTGCTGTAACTCCAAAAGCTGAAGCCTCTTTTCCACTGAAACACCCAGCTACAATCTCATAAGCACCACCTGCCATATCATAAACTCCATATACAGTTCCTGTTGTACTTGCTTTAGGTCCATTTCCTTTATTATATTGGGTTCCAGTTGGTACAGCACTACTAAAATAACTACTTGAATATCTTTCTTCTGCACTACTTCCAGCATATCCTGTATAAATATATTTTGCACTATTATATACATAGTTATTTTTCCATATTATTCCACTGTTAGTACTATAAGTATTGAACACTCCATATTTGCTTTGACTCAGTATTGCAACTGCACCCCATTCTGTATTCTTCATCATATGAGAATCAATATTTGTTGAGTATTCCAAAGCTCCTCCTGACTGTTGCATTTTTCTACATGAATCATACATCAATTTTGAAGTTAAGCTCCTCCAACTTTGAACATTTGGTTGGACTTGTACCTGTAGATTAGTATTATATGCTCCACCATACTGAGCAGTTGGTGAGCTACTACTTGCTTCAAATTTTGCTACCCATATTCCATCTAAAGGAGTATTGTTGAAAGTAAATGCCGGATGTATTGTATATCCCGAATCAGGTAATGTTGTATCTGTTGTAATGAACTTTACTTGTATTTGAGAGACCTGTGAACTTGTTATCTTATATTCATATCTTGGTATCCAAACCCAATATGTATTTAGTGTTCCATTAGTTATCTTTAAATTCGCCCATTTTCCCTTAGAATAATCATACCAGTTTTCTGGTTCTTCAGTCTGCGTATCATTAATTGTATATATTCCATTGTCTTCTGTCCATGTAACATATGTTTTATTTGACAAATTTTCAACATTTGGCGAATTTACTTGTAATATATCATAGTAACTTCTTAAGTCTATTCTTACAGTATTGGGAGTACTACTATCCACTCCTTCTAATGTAAATGTAAATATTACTTCTGTTTCCGTTCCATCTGTATCATAAGTAACTTTTCCATTCGTTAATGTTCCTCGGTCTACTGCTGTTATAGTTCCTTCGCTTATACTTACATCAAAACCTATTTCTAAAGGTGTTCCTTCCTCTGGTTTATTTGTTGATGTTGTTGTTATTTCTATCTCTTTATCTGCTACTGTTGTTACTTTCAAGTTATCTTTATTTATTGTTGGTAATGGCTTTCCCACTATTCCAGTCGAACTTATTGAAAACGATTTTCCATCTACTGTAACTTCTACCGGAAATGTTGCTTTTGTTACAGTTCCTACATGTTCTAAATTTTCAACTAGTTTTGATAACTCTAAATTGCCATTTGTGCCATAACTCCCCATTACCTCAACTTTAACTTTTTCTTCTGCTGTTGCATATTCTGTTACCTTTTTAGCATTTTGTGCTTGACTTAATATTCCGGTTCTCTCCTGTCAATGTTGCAATTGTTACTCCTGCAAGTATTAATAAAACCACTATAGTTAAAACTAACGCTATAAGAGTAATACCTTTCGTTTCTTTTAAAATTTTTCTCATCTCTTGTTTTCCTCCCTTTATTTTTTTACTACTAAAACTTTTAAAATGTTACTATATGAATATTATGAGATTAGAAATCCTCATTTTATTAAATTAGAATTTCTTTAATATGTAATGCAGCCGAGATTTTTTGATAAATATTTATATATTAACATCTACTATTAGTTTTAATTAGTAATACTTAATTTATCTTTAAGATATATACTTAAGGATAAAACTAAATTGAAAAAAGAAGGAAAATAACTGCATTTGAGTACTATTTTCAATACAGCTATTTTTTGAAGTTTCTATAAAATTTATTTTTCTAAATTTTTTTCAAAGTCTTGACATTAACGTTTTTTATTGGTAAATTATTTATATAAAATTTATCCTTAAGTATATATCTTAAAGATAAATTTTATATTTTTTTGCAATTTTCATGTGAATAAATTGTTACAAGTCACAGTAATTTTTGAAATAAAAAATCTAGTATATTAATATTTTGAGAATAAATCGAATGCAAATTAAATGTTATTAGAATTTTTTAAATAATTTTATGGAAAATGTTCAAGCATTTATTGTTTTTATCATTCTCTTTTTACTTTCTTTATCTTTTATATCTGCCACACTTTATATTTCTCCTATTTTTTAATAAATTATAATTTACATATATTTAGTTGTATTTTTTCTTTAAATAAAAAAAAGTTAGTAAGTTTTTCTTCTACTAACATTTTAAATAACTATTTAATATCAATTATAAAAAGCTATTTTTCCATAGCTCCATTAATGTTGTTTCTTTTGTTTGCCCTTTTTTCATATTTTATTATTGCTTAAATAATAATTAAGAGCATCCTCGCAAGTAAAAATGTCATTCCTATATCTAACTTCTCTAAAATGTATGCTATCATTTGAAAACTTGTCAGCCTTACCAATAAACTTGAATCCAGTATATTTTAGAATTGATATAAAAAATCTATATGCTACAATACATTGTTCAAAATCATCTTTTTCTTTTTCAAGCATACCATATATTTTGTCTCTATATAATCTTTTTACCTGTGCATCTCTCACTCCAAAAGAAAAATAGTCTTCTTTATTTCCAATAAGCATCAACATTCCACTAGAAAATGCATACGAATCAAACCCTGCTGAGCCTAATGCCTTATATTCTGCTATATTATTTTTATCATAAAAACCATTATCACAAAATCTGCAATTTTCTTTATATATTGTTGCTTCATAAAGATATGTTTCAAAAATATTTCGAACAATGTCTTCATATACTTCTTCTACTTTACTACGAGATTGGAAGTCTGTAACTCCACGATTTATATATAAATCTTTATATGATTTTAGATTTAAACTTCTTGCAATATAATTTAATATAAAAATCCTATAATCTTTATATCCTTCTTCATAAATTGCTCTTAATTTTTCTATTTCTTCTATCTTTACTTCAATCAATTCAATTTTTATTTTTTTGTTTTTTAAATAAGACTCGCAAATTGAATAATCATCTATTACTTCTAATTTAGAGAATTTTTGCTGTAACATAAATAAAATGTCTAATAATCTTTCTAATGTTGTAATTTCAACTCCTCCATTATATTTTACTCTACAATAACCTGAAAAATCATTTTTATTAAAATCCAAGTAAAATACATCACTTATATTATCTTTAAAATCAATACTTATACAATCATTTTCTTTTTGGCATGTCCACGTTTTATCTAGCTTACTTTTCTTTAATTCACTTATAATCTTTGTGTAGATTTCATCCGTACTATAATTACGTTTCTTTTTCCCACTATAACTTATATCAATATATTCTTCTTCCATATTCTGTACCTTTCATATTTTTATTTAACAAAATAATAGCACAAAAACTAACAGTTATCAAACTCTATGGATAACTTCAACTTTTTTATAATTCATTTTTGTATTCATCCATTCATACAACTTCGTATTTTTCGGAAACTTTATATTCCACCATAATTTTTCATTCTAAAATATATGGCATTTAATTTTCGATTTTCTTCTCTATCCGGATACTCAATATAATATCTTGAATCAAATATACTTTTCTCTTTATCAATATTAATTAAATCACATATTGTATACCATGCACCTTCTGCATTAGCAATATGCGATTTTATAATATTATACCAAAATGCAAAAATTTTTTTTATTTTTTTCTTCCAAATAAAAAAATCAGTTTTTCTAATATATCGTCCTCCATATGGTTTCTCTATATTAATCCATGCATCAAAATTTTCTTCACTATTAATCCAATTTAACATCATAAAATCGCTATTTACGCAACTTACAGCAATACAATCAGTTTTAAATTTCGAACTTAGTGTTTGTAACAATTCTTGTGAATTTTCTACTGAATCCATATCGAAATAATTTGAATCTATCGAAATCCAATCACTTTCTTTAGTTGTATTAATCATAAAAATATAATCAGCTTCCTTAAATTCACTCACTTCATTATATCCCACCAAATCCATTTTTTCTATAAAATATTTTTTTAAATTTATTTCGTTACACTTACTATTCTTTTTTAAATGTATATTCGAAAAAGTCATTCCCATAATTATCCCACCTTAATCCATTATATATTTCTTATACAATTATAAAATTTTAACATATCTTTTTATCCGCCAAAGGTAACTTTTGTTTTTTTCTCTATCTTCTTTAATACTATCTCTTGCAGCTTAAAGCAAAATCCTCAAAAATTTTCACTAATGAGTTGTGTAGCTACTTTAGAAGCTACATAGAGTTTCCTATTGTATAAAATAAATAATTAATCCACCAACTATTGCAATAACAAAACCTAAAATTTTTAATCCACTAGATGCATCATTTTGATCGCCAAAACTAAAAAATTTTTTTGTAATAATTCTGGCGTCATAAATTAAAACTATTCCTATAAATACTATAATTAGTCCAATTAATTTTACTAATATTTGAAACATAATAATCAACATCCTTTTCTTTTTATAATTAATCACTTTAAGCCTCAGTTTGAAAGAGCATCTCTGATTTTTTTAATTTATAATGTGCTAAGAATTAAGTTAGATTAACAGTATTGACTAAACTGTAACATATTAAATCTCAATTCTTTTCATAAATTTATCTTTTATCAATTCTTTTAATAAAGCATTTTTAGGTTGTTCAGGTTTAGGGTCTTCAGCAATTATTTTACTAGCTACACTTTGTGCAATTTGTAAAATCTTCATATCTTCAAATAAATTTGCTATTTTAAATTCCGGAATTCCATGTTGCATAGTCCCAAAAAAATCCCCTGAACCTCTTAATTCCAAATCTTTTTCAGATATAATAAATCCATCGTTTGTATCACACATAACTTTCATTCTTTGCCTTGTATTTTCACCCTTTCCCTCGTATTTTAATATACAATACGATTTAAATTCTCCTCTTCCAACTCTTCCTCTTAATTGATGTAATTGGGCAAGCCCAAATCTTTCAGCATTTTCTATGACCATAATATTGCTATTAGGAACATCAACACCAACCTCAATTACAGTTGTTGAGATTAAAATATCTATTAAACCTTTTTTAAATCTATCCATAATTGTGTCTTTATCTTTTGTTCTCATTTTTCCATGTATATATTCTACCTTATATTCTGGAAATATTTCGTTTTTATACTGTTCGTACAATTTTTCTACTGATTTTAAATCTAATTCTTCATTTTCTTCTACCAATGGACACACTATATATGCTTGTCTTCCCTCTTGTATTTGTTTTTTTATAAAACCATTTACTCTTTCTGTCATACTTTTATTTACTGCATAAGTGTCTATCTTTTTTCTGTTTGGAGGCAATTCATCTATAATAGAAATATCCAAATCACCATAAAGAATCAAAGCAAGTGTTCTAGGAATTGGTGTAGCAGTCATAACTAATACATCTGGATTTTTACCTTTTTCTGCGATTTTAGTCCTCTGTTTTACGCCAAATCTATGTTGCTCATCTGTTACAACTAATCCTAAATTTTTAAATACTACATTTTCTTCTATTATTGCATGTGTTCCAATTAAAATATCAATTTCACCATTTTCAAGTCTTTCTAATAATTCTTGTTTTTTCTTTTTTGAAATTCCAGAAATTAATAATTCACATCTTATATTTAAATCTTGTAATATTTTCTTGAAATTTTCTAAATGTTGTGTCGCTAAAATTGCAGTTGGAGCCATTATTGCTACTTGATATCCACTCTTAACAGCCTTATATGCAGCACATATTGCAACAACAGTTTTACCAGAACCAACATCTCCTTGTAATAATCTATTCATAGATTTTTCTGATTCCATATTTGTTTCAATTTCTTGTAATACCCTTAATTGTGCTTTTGTTAATTTAAAAGGTAATGTATTTACTATTTCTGATATTTTAACACTAGAACTAAATTTAATTCCATCTTCATCATTTGTATAACTGTTTTTTAATTCTAATAATGCTAATTGTGTTGTAAATAATTCCTCAAAAACTAATCTTTTTCTTGCTGTTTCAAATTGTTTAAATTCTTTTGGAAAATGTATATTTTTTATGGCTTCATTAATATTCTCCAACTTATATTCTTGAATTATGTAATCTGGTAATGTTTCTTTTAAATTACCAATTATTTCTTTTAATCCATTTTCAATTATTTTTCTAACAACATTTTGTGAAAGCTGATATGTTAAAGGATATAATGGTATTATTTTTCCTGTATTGATATTTTGGCCATTCTCGTCAAAAGCAGGAGAAGACATTGATATTTTTCCAAACATATTACTTATTTTTCCGTAAAAATGATACCTCTGGCCTATTTCAAACTTATTTTTCAAATAACTTTGATTAAACCACGTTATAGTCGCTGTTCCAGTTTCATCTCTCACAACTAGTTTTTGCATTGTTTTACCTTTTAATCTAACTTCAGATATTCTTCCAATTGCCACAGCATCTATTAGTACTTCCTCACCATCTATACATTCTGCTATTTTTTTAGGTTTACTTCTATCTTCATATGTTCTTGGGTAATATGTAATTAAATCTCTTAATGTAAAAATATTTAGTTTGTTCAATAATTTAACTCTATTAGGCCCTACTCCTTTTACAAACTTTACATCTTTTTCCAAATCCACCATTAAAAAAGTTCATTCCTTTCTATTTTTAAAGGTCTACCTACTGAGTTAGATGTTATAATAATTTGTCCTCACTAGATTTTAAATAATTCAAAATTTAATGCATCTGCACTAACTAATTTAAAATCTATTCCAAAATAATTTCCTTCTATTGCATCATTAATTGCCATTCCATGTAAATGTGCATAATAACATCTTTTAATATTATATTTTTTCATTATTTGTATAAATTCATTCATTTCATTATTATAAATGCTTTCTTTTGTTATTGGAGGATAATGCATAAATACAACTATTTCAAAATTATTATCAGAGCCCTTTTCAAATGCAGTAATATCTTCTTGCAATTTTTCATTTTCAATTATTTTTTGTGCTTGAATAATTGAAAACTCTAATCTCGAAACCTCTCTTTTTATTAATTTTTCATTGTCTCCTTCTTCTTTTTTACTCCACCCTCTTGTCCCTGCAATAATTATATTTTCAAATTTATATGCAGAATTATATACAAAATCTATATTTTCAAAATTATTTTCCTTTAAAAAAGCTTTCATACTTGTTACAGTTGTCCACCAATAATCATGATTTCCTTTTAAAAGAATTTTTTTACCTGGAAGAGAGTTTAAATACATAAAATCTTTATATGTATTTTTTAAATATGTAGACCATGAAAAATCACCTGGTAATACTACTAGGTCATTTTCTGTTACAGTATTAATCCAATTATTTCTTATTTTTTCTTCATGGCCTTCCCAATTATCGCCAAAAATTCCCATTGGTTTATTCTCATTAAACGATAAGTGTAGATCCCCTATTGTATAAATTGACATATTACATTCCTTTCTCTCTTATGTGAATTTCTTATGCAGTCTCAGCTTGAAAGAGCATTTTTGAATTTTTTGTTACAATTCACAGCTGATAAAACTTTAAGCCCGCGCCAGCAATTACTATATAATTTTTTAGGAGGCAACCCAAGCGGTTATCGCTTGGAGGTGCCTGAAAAATTATATAGTAATTGCGCTAGGCAGGGCACACTATTTTAAAAGCTGTGAATTGTAACAATTTTTTTAATTTATAATGAGCTAGGAATCAAACTAGATTGACAGCATTGACAGTTTAATTATAATTTCAAATTAGGAACAGCATTTAAATTTAAATCGCTTATATTTCCAGAAATAAAATTATAATATCCAGCTGAAGCAATCATCGCAGCATTGTCTGTGCATAATTTTAAGTCTGGCATATAAACTTTTATTCCACTTTTTTCTAATTCTAAGAATTCTTTTCTAATATACGAATTAGCAGAAACACCTCCTGCTAAAGCTATTGTTTCTATTCCTGTTATTTTAATAGCCTTTTTCACATTTTCTAATAATGTTTCTGTAACATTCTTTTGAAAACTAGCACATAAATTTGCTTTATTAATATTGGGATTTTTATGATTTAAATTTATAACAGCAGTTTTTATTCCACTAAAACTAAAATCTAAAGTTTCTTCATCAAAATGAGTTTTTGGAAGCTCTATATTTGCTTCTCCATTTTGTGCTAACTTATCAACCTTTGGTCCTCCTGGGTAACCGTAGTCCTACAACTCTAGCAACTTTATCAAATGCCTCTCCTATAGCATCATCTCTTGTTTTTCCGAAGTACCTCAAATTTAGTATAATCTTTTACATTTATAATTTGAGTATTTCCACCAGACATCATTACACATAAAAAAGGTGGTTTCAATTCCTTATATGTTATATAATTTGCAGCAATATGACCTTGTATGTGATTTACTCCAACTAAAGGCTTATTAATAGCAAATGCCAATGCTTTCGCATAAGAAAGCCCCACAAGCAAAGCTCCTACAAGTCCTGGTCCATAAGTTGGTGTAATAGCATCAACATCATTAAAATCAATTCCAGCTTCTTTTATCGCAATTTTGGTAACCCTTGAAATAGCCTCTATGTGATTTCTCGAAGCTATTTCTGGCACAACTCCTCCATATTTTTCGTGTATAGGTATTTGTGTGTCTATTATATTTGAAAGAATTTCTCTACCATTTTTTACAACTGATACAGAAGTTTCATCACAACTTGATTCTATTCCTAGAGTCAAAATCTCTTTACTCATTTTGTATTTCATTCCTTTCTTGCTCACTTTGAAAGCACACATAACATTCGAAAACTATTCCTTTACCTTAGCTCAACATTGTTTTTATAATTAATCAAGTTAGGAAGGAAAACGGAACTTAAGGTTTCTGAACTGTAAACAATAACTATAATTTTTCTGTTTTAAAAGCCACATAACCTTCATATAAATAACTGTTATCTATACCCTTCATATATATTTCTCTATCCATTACTTTGTCAGTTAAACTTTGTTTTAATAATTCTTTAATTTCTACATCCTTAATAGGACTACGTTCCATTGCTAACAAATAATCTGTTTTGTCAACTTTACTCCAATCAACAACTACATTTAATTGTTTTTTTAATATTAAATCTAGCCAAATTCTTGTACTTCTTCCATTACCTTCTCTAAATGGATGTATTATATTCATTTCAACATATTTTTCAATTATTTGATTATAATTTGATTGTTTCATTTTTTCTACATTACTAATTGCTTTATCTATATATAAAATAGGAACAAATCTAAAATTACCCTTTGCAATGTTAACTTTTCGCAATTCACCAGCAAATTCGTATATATCTTCAAATAAATATTTATGAATTTTTTTTAAAGAATCAAACGTTCCTGGTTCTAAAGAATCTAAATATCCTGTTTCAAATAATTCTTTCGCCTTTTTTTTACTTATTTTTTCTTCTTCTCTTGCTAATTCTGCTGGGTCAGTAATATTAAGCTTATTTTCCAAAATCATTTTCATTCCTCCATTATACTCCAAAAATAATTCTTGCTAAATTCATTACACCACTTATTCCGGCTTGTATTATTGGAGAAATTATACTTCCTGCAATCCCAGTTACCCATGTAAGTACAAAAATAATATAAAAAATTTGCTCATTATTTGTAAACCATTCTTTTGCTTTATATGGTAAAAAAGGCCTTATTATTTTTGAGCCATCAAGTGGTGGTAAAGGAATTAAATTGAATATTCCTAACCCCATATTCACAGAAACAGTTGCATATAATAATGCTAAAATAATTCCACCTATAGTTGTTGATAAAAATTCTTCACTAGAAAATTTATATATTGCAAAATAAATTATTGAAAATACTATAGCTAATAGAAAGTTCATTAATGGACCTGCAAGAGATACTATTGCTTCACCTTTTTCCATAGATATTTTCCTTGTATAATTTCTTGGATTTACATTTACTGGCTTTCCCCATCCAAAACCCGCAAAAATCATCATTGCAGTTCCTAAGGGGTCTAAGTGGTCAAATGGATTTAAACTTAATCTTCCCTCATTTTTTGCAGTATTATCTCCCAATTTATATGCTGCAAAACCATGAGCGAACTCATGAAATGTAATTGCAACTAAAACTCCTGGTATACAAAGCAAAAAATTAAATAGTTCTGCAGGATTATTCATATAATTTACAATTGATGATAATGCTAAAATTCCAATTAATATATATATCATTCTTTTATCAAATGTGAAACTAAACATTTTTTATAATTCCTTTCTTAGAAACATAAATTTGGTCAATTACTTATACTTAATTTCATATACTGCTCATTATGGATTAAAAAATTTTCAAAAACGCTCGTTCAAGTTAAGACTGCGTAAGAAATTCACATAAATTTTATGGCTCCCTTCCATTTTCTACGAAAATGAACTCTTTCCATAAAATTTATTAGAATTTCTAACTTGCTCACTTTCAATTCGCTTTTTTCAAATTTTTTAATCCATAATGAGCCAAAATGTAACACTAAAAACAAGTGTCATCATTGACCTAATATTTATTTTTCTAAAATTATTCTAATTATTTCAGACACACTCCAAGCTTGACTAATTGTACCTTTTGGCAATTGTGGCTTTTTAGAATCATATATTTCTGCGATGCTGCCTATACAGCCATTTTTTAAAATCTCTTCAGCAAATGTTTTAGTAGTACTATCTACTAATTTTTGTATTTTATCTTTAATATCTTCTTTTTCTGCTGATTTTTTTGTTGCCTTCAAAATATTTTTTAAAGAATTATAATATAATCCTAACAGCCAAGGCCAAGTAATACCCTGATGATAACTACTATCTCTTTGTTTACCATCGCCTTCATATATTTCTACATAATCTAGTTCACCTTTTGCCAAAGTTTTTAAACCATATGGATTTAAAAGTTTTTTCTCTACAATATCTATCATGTTTTCCGCTTCCACAGATGTAGGATCTATTACAGGATATGTTAAGCTAAGCGCAAATAATTGATTTGGTCTTATCTTGTCATCTCCTAAAACATCATACAGACATTGTTTTTCTTCGTTATAAAACTTGCTATTAAAAGATTTTTTGCATTTTTCAGCAATTTTTTTGTAATCTTTTGCTTTAATAATATGTCCAAATTTTTTTGCTAAAGCCGACATTATCATGTTTGCATTATACCACATTGCATTTATCTCAACAGCTTTTCCATTTCTAGGTGTAATTGCAATTCCATCATATTTAGCATCCATCCATGTATTTTGGGTATCCTCTGTTCCTGAAATAATTAACCCATCTTCATCTAAATAAATATTATTATCATCAACATCTATTTTGTGGCAATAATTTTCTATAATGTCTTCTAGTTTAGAATATAGCTCTTCTTTGACAAATTTGTAATCACCTGTATAATCTATATATTTTTGTATCTGTTCGAATAATAATAAAGAAGCATCCACACTATTATATAATGGTCTATTATCATAACCAGAATACCCATTAGGGACTAAACCATATTTTATATCTCTTACCATAGTTTTTAATACTTCTTTTGCAATTTCAAATCTCTTTGGAATTAATAGTAATCCTTCAAAAGATATTAAACTATCTCTTCCCCAATCTAAAAACCATGGGTAACCAGCAATTATAGTATGTAAACCAAAATTAGGTCTATATACTATAAAACTATCCGCTGCAATTAGATATGCTTTTATTAACTCGTCTTTTTCTAACTCCTTTTTAGTCTTTTTATTTTTTCTATAATCAATTAATAAAGATTCGTTAAATAATTCTCCAAGTCTAATAATTTCTTTGTTAATAATTCTTCTTACATTTTTTTCTTCAATATTTTCTTCCATTGAACACACAAAAGATATTTCTTTTTCTTCATTAGCTTGAATTTCAACCTCATACACACCTGGTACATAATGATTTTCTTCAGGATAAAACCC
This sequence comes from uncultured Clostridium sp., assembly GCA_946409935.1. Taxonomy (GTDB): domain Bacteria; phylum Bacillota; class Clostridia; order TANB77; family CAG-508; genus CAG-269. The sequence continues at coordinate 25,001 of CAMJYG010000017.1, forward strand.
TCTTTTTTCTTCCTCAATATAAAACATATTTGAAAAAATATCATTATCATGTTTTATATATTCACCTTCTGATAGGTTCATATATATAGGAGTTTGAGCATTTCCATCAACAATTAATTTCACTTTATTTTTATTTATATTTTGGTAAACATCAAAAATATGATTTGTATTCATTTGATGAAAATCCCTAAAATTTATAATTGGTGCAAGTGTAAGTTTAGATTTTTCACTACCATTTTTTATTTTATAATATACTCCTACCGTGTTATGTCCATATTCCATACATATAATTTTAGTTATTTCAACTTGTCCAATTTTGTATTTAAAAAGTGGAACATATTCTTTTTCAAATTCTTCTTGATATTTGTATCCATCTGAAATATAGTTTTTACATACATTTGTATATAAATTATGTTTTTCTCCATTAATTTCAATACTTTCATCTAATTTTGATAATACTAAATACCTTCTAGCAGGTGGAGTTAATGGAGCTATTAATAAACCATGATATTTTCTAGTGTTTGCTCCAATAATAGTAGAGGAACTATATCCTCCTATGCCATTTGTTATAATCCATTCCTTTTGTAGACCTTCTTCCAAATTTAAATTTTCCTTAGTAAATTTCATATTCATACCTCTTTTTCTATTTTACTTTTGTTTTGCCTATAAATTCTAATTAGTTTTTAATCTTCTCCCTCTTGCACTTTTAGGTTTTATGTTTTTAGCTTCTTTTTTATCTTTTTCTTTTTTATCTCTTTCAGTTCTTGAATGTACGCCTCTAGCTCTATTATTTTCTCTCTGTTTTCTTATATTCTTTACTTCATTCTCTTCTTTTTCTTCGCTTTTTATATTTAGTTCATTTTTTATGTAACTCTCATTATCTTTTAATTTTAGTTTTTCATCTGCCTGTTTAATAGATGCTATTCTTTCACTATATTTGTTACTAAATTTACTCTTTCCCTTTTTTTCAATTGCTTTTTTAGGATTTTTTTGTGCTTTTTTTTCTTTTCTAACCATTGATTTTTTTATTTTATTTATTCTTTTTTCTTCTCTTAATTTTGTATTTAACATTAGATATTCTGGATCATTTTGTTTATCTTGATATTTTAAATCGTCACATATTAATTCTATTATAGAAGAAGCAACTAAACTTGGGTCATGCCTAATGTAACCATCATCTATAATTGATAAATTTCTTTGTAAAAATTTTATTCCTTTAACTTTATCTATATTTTGTTCTACTAAATCTTGTCCTTCAACATTATATTTTTTTATAAACTCTGGAACAATCTCTCCAGTATCATAAATACAATAATCTATAAGACCGTTTCCACAATGTTCAATTATTGCATTTAGATGGTCAGAAACACTATAGCCATCTGTTTGTCCTGGTTCTGTCATTATGTTGCTTATATAAACCTTGATAGCTGTAGACTCTTTAATAGCCTTTGTTACACCATTTACCAATAAATTTGGTATAACATTTGTATATAAACTTCCAGGCCCAATAATAATACAATCCGCATTTTTTATTGCTTCAATAACACCTGGAGCTGGTCTACAATTTGATGGGTTTAATAAGATTCTATTTATTTTTGTAACTTTTTCTGATACAACTTCTGGAATTCTTGATTTTTCTTCAACTATATAACCATTTGCTAATTCTGCAACTATTTTCATTTCTTCAAGAGTAACAGGCAATACTTTTCCTACCATATTAATTATTTCATTACTTTTAATTATAGAATCCTCGAAATTTCCATTTATATCTTTCATTGCTGAAAAATAAATGTCTGAAAATTTAATTCCATTTAATCTACCTTTTTTAAATTGATAATTAAACAATTTACCTATTTGACCATCTTTTGAAGCTAAAGAAACTATACTATCTTTTACATCATCTAATGGCAATACCTCTAACTCTCTTCTGGAAAGTGTTTCACCTTCTCCATAATCAGAAATTGTAACAATAGCAGTTAAGTTACTTGTATAATGTTTAAGTCCTGAAAGAACAGTATTTAGACCTGTTCCTCCTCCTATCACAACAATATTTGGTCCTTTATCATATATGTTTCTATTAAAAATTAAAGATTTTACATTTATATTCTTTTTATTTTCCATTCTTTCATCTGTAGCTTCAATTAAAACCTCTAACGTCCTTTTATTCAAGAAAACCAAGCCTATTACAATAGCTAAAAAACCTGCTACAAATATTGCAACTACCTTTCCAACTTCTTCAAAAGATATTTCCTTCATAACAATTATTTCAGCTAAACCATAACAAGCAAGTATAATACCTATTAAAATTAAAAACATCCATCTCTTCATTTTGTTACTTGATTTAAACCATTGCATAAATCCCTTCATGTTCTAATAATCCTCCCCAACAATTTCTACTTCTAATTCTATTTTTTTTCCAAATTTCTTATATATTTCATCTTTTATGTAATTTACTAATTCAATAACATCTTTTGCAGTTGCATTTCCTTTGTTAATAATAAAACCACTATGTTTTGTAGAAACCATTGCATCTCCTATACTGTAGCCCTTTAATCCTGCCTCATCTATAAGTTTTGCAGTTATAAAATCATTTCCTCTTTTAAATGTACTTCCAGCACTTGGATATTCTATTGGTTGCTTTTCTTTTCTTGAATTTAAATAATGTGTCATTTTATTTTTTATTTCTTCTTTTTTTCCTTTAGTTAAATTCATTTTAACTTTTGTAATAATATATTTTTCTGTTTTAAATATACTTGTTCTATAATCTAATTTAAGTTCTTCTTTGTTAAATGTTCTTTCATTTCCATCATAGTCAATTGCAGTTACCTCTTCCACAATATCCTTCATTTCTTTTCCATAAGCACCTGCATTCATTTTTATTGCTCCACCAATAGTTCCCGGAATTCCTGATAATTCTTCAAATCCAGATAATTCATTTTGTAAAAAAATTTGTGCTAATTTACCAATTTTACATCCCGCTTCTGCTATTACCTGAATATTAGACCCATTTTCTATTTGTTCACATTTTTCAAATTTAATTTCTAATGTAATTCCTTCTATTCCTCCATCTAATACTAGTAAATTGCTTCCATTTGCAATTATTGTGATTTTTATATTGTTTTTTTTAGCAAATTTTAATATTTCTTTTAACTCAGAAATGCTTATTACTTTTATTAAACATTGTGCTGGTCCACCTATTTTAAATGTAGTATGCTTTTTCATTGGTTCATTAAAAAGAATTCTTTCTTTTTCTATTTTTAAATCTGATTGTTCTATCATTTTTTGTATGTCCAATAGCATCACGTCCTTTAAAGTTTTCTCTTGCTATTTTATTTATTGTTTTATAAAAAATTCTTGTTATTTCAAAAGCTTTCTATACTATATCATATTTCTTGTTATTTTACAACAAATTTTATGAATTACCTTTATTTTAAAGTTACAGTTCAGTAACATTTTAAAATAAAAATAGTTGACCATGGTAATTTCATCGATTATTACAAAATTGTAACAAAACAGATTACAGATAGTGTTACTTAACTTTAAAAAATAATCATAAATATAAATTTTAAAAATATAAATATTATAGGAAATAGTTACATTCCTATTGTATAACAGAAAGGATTTAAAAATGTTTTCAAGAGTAAATTTCTATGTTCTAAAAATAAAAAGAAATATTTTTGGTTTTGTATTTATGTTTTTTGCAATTTGCATATTAATTTTTTCTAAAGCAAATTTACCTGCAGTTAAATCGGGACTTTCACTTTGGGCTACATCTGTTGTGCCTTCTTTATTTCCTTTTTTTGTTTCTACAGAATTATTAATGCATACTAATATTGTTAAAATTTTAGGCATTTTACTAAATCCTTTTATGAAACCTTTATTTAATGTAAGAGGAGAAGGCTCTTTTGCTTTAATTATGGGAATTATAAGTGGATATCCTGTTGGAGCAAAAATTGCAACTTCTTTTAGAAAAAATAATATTTGTTCTAAGGAAGAATGTGAAAGATTACTAAGTTTTACAAATAATTCTGGTCCACTTTTTATAATTGGTACTGTTGGAATTTTAATGTTTGGAAGTTCTGTTATTGGACTATTATTATTTATTACACATATTTTAGCTTGTATAACAGTTGGTATTATTTTTAGATTTTGGAAAAAAACTTCTTTTAGTCCTAAAAAAACAACTCAAAATTCGAGTAATAAATCCACAAGAACTTTCGTAAATATATCTAATTTAGGCGAAATATTGTCTGAAAGCATTACAAATAGTATTTCTACTATTCTTCTTATTGGTGGATTTGTTGTTATTTTTTCATGCATTATATCTATATTAAATGCAAGTGGAATTCTAAATAGTATAGTCAATCTTGTTAATCCAATTTTTAGATTTTTTAATATTGATATTACTTTTGCTAAAGGATTAATAACAGGTTTGTTAGAAATAACAAATGGAATTGATATTATTTCTTCAATTGCGTGTAAAAAGCTTTCAATAAATATAATTTTTACTGCTTTTCTTCTAGGCTTTGGTGGAATTTCTGTTTTTCTACAGGTGTTTAGTATTACTTCAAAAACAGATTTATCTATAAAACCTTACATATATGGAAAATTACTTCATGGAATAATTGCTGCATTTTATACATTTATTTTTATAAATACTTTTTCGTTTTTTAATTTTGATATATAAATTTTTGCTATCTTACTATAAAGAATAATAAGAACAGGAAGCTAATTATCCTGTATTCAAGATAGAATTAGGAGATGATTTTTTGGAAAAAGATTTTAATGGATACATGCCTTTTTCAGATTATAATATGCCACCATTTTATAATCCCAATATTCAAGAACAAAATGATATTTACAAAGAGCCTTTTTTTAATCCAATTATGCAATATGAGCAAGCTTTTAGCTATTATAAATTTTTATGTATGCACATGGATTATAAAATAAAATGTAAAGAATATGAAAAACTTTGTAAAACATATTCTAATACTTCATCCAATAGAGGACAGCAAAATGATGACAAAATTAATAGATAAACTTCATTGACTTCTTTAAATCTTTTTTATATAATTCTTCTTCGAAAGGATGTGTTTTTACATGGATTTAACTTTTGAAAGAAAAATAAATTATTATGAAACAGATAGAATGGGAGTCGTTCATCACTCTAATTACATTAGATATTTGGAAGAAGCACGATGTTTTTATTTTGATAAAATAGGTATGCCGTTTTCAAATTTTGAAGCAAATAATGTTACAATACCTGTCTTGGCTGTTAATTGTACATATAAAAAACATGTTACATTTGATGATACCATTTTAATTAAGGTGTTTGTTAAAGATTATTCTGGTGTTAGGTTCACTGTAGGGTATGATGTTAAAAAAAAATTAACTGGGGATACTGTAATTATAGCAGAAACCAAACATTGCTTTACAGATTTGAATTTGAAACCTATTAATTTGAAAAAGGTTTTGCCTGAATACCATGATGTATTTCAGGAATTAAATGAAGAATCTGTTTAGATATAAAATAAGACATATTCGTTAAGTTCAAATTCAACAAATATGTCTTGTTTTTTATATATTATTAACTGTTTATAAATAAGAATTTATCATTTTCTTTATAATATTAATTAACTCTATCCTAATTGAGAAATCCTTATAATATTAGTTTCTTAGTTATATCATTCTAGTACTCTATTAAAATTTTTGTGCCATTTGCTTCCACATAATTAATATTAGATTTTAAAGTAAATACTGGTCGTAACCCACGAGATGGTCCGTATGAATTTTTTCCACTACTTGTAATTTTACAAATAGGACTAGTATTCCACCCTCCACTACTTCCATATCCAAATGCAATTCCGAAAGATGTAGAAGATGAACTCTCAGTAACTCTACGATCCGCAAACCAATAATCATTTGAAGCTTTGAACCCAATATGATTTTTCATCTGTTCTTGATCTTTAGTCAATCCCTGAACATTTATATTACTATTACCTTCTTTAAATTTATTATTATAAGAACTAAAATAGCTATAACTATTTGTATATGTTCCAGTATCTGTTTCCGATGTAACCGGCGTTTCATCCGGACTACTTCCTACACATCTTGCACTTGTAGCTAAATCTGTATTTAAATATTCTCTCGCTGCATTATTTAACCTTGCTATGGCTCTATTATATGAGCTTTTAGCAATATCAAAATATGCATTATCACCTAAGCTAATATTATTCCCTATTGTATCTTTACTTATTATCTGCACTCCATAAGTGCCTGTACTATCATATAATACAATACAAGGTATTGTATTCCCATTTTGATCCTTATATATTACTTCATTTCCTACTCTTAAAGCTGATACTGATATGGGTGCACTAAAATAAGCTACTATATTTATATCTCTATCTATTGATAAACTATATTCATTATTAGTACCATTCCTTTCAAAGGCACAAACCAGGTTGGAAAAGAATTAAATTTTGACAAGGCATATTATATTTAAAAGGCAAGGGCGCATACTCTGTGTATGTAACCGCGTTTTAAATATAATATAACGCAGTCAAAATTGTAATTATTTTTCAACCTTATCACTCACTAAAGAGCTATCTTCATACCAACCAGCAAAATAATATCCCATTTTTTGATTCGCTTCTAGACTAATTGAACTACCCTCTACATATTTCTGTGATGTTAAGGTTGGACTTACAGTTCCCTTAGTTGTATCATTTGATTGAACTGTTACTGTATATATTTTTTTAACGGTAACACTTATATTCTTTGTTATACTTCCATAATTTACTTCTATTGTTGCTGTTGAGGTTTCTGTTAAAGGTTGTCCAGTTATAGTAACTGTTAAAACTCCATCCTCTTCTTGTGCTTCTGCTGTTACTATAATATTATCTGAGCTTGTAGCTGTAAATTGTTGTGATAAACTTTCTGCTGATGGTAATTCTGAAACACTTTCACCTAAAATTATACCTTTATTATTTTGATTAATGGGATACCATATGCCTTGTATTTCAACATAATATGTTTCTACCTCTCCACTTGCTTCTTCTGTTTTTGTAACTGAAAGTATTTTTGTTTCCTCTTCTTCAATTGTTTCTGATTCCGATACCTCTATATCTGTTGCTTCTAAATTTGATATTCCCCTTATTCTATTTCCATAACCATATTTGTTTTTCAATCTTGTTGCTACTTCTCCTTTATAAACTGAATATTCTCCATTTTGTGCTTTTTCTGAATATATCTCTGTATAAACTAAATTTGCTTCTTCTAGAAATTTTCCTATTTCAGTATTTTTTGAAGCATTCTGTGCTTGTGATAATATTCCGGTTGTTTCCAGTTAGTGTCGCAATTGTTACTCCTGCTAATATCAACAAAATTATTATAGTTATCATATTCTGTTATGACTATTTTTTATCTAGCCAACATTTATTAGTTCTTCTTCATCATTTAATTTTCTAATATTTAAAATATTGAATTTATAATATATTGTAATTTCCTTATCTTCTGATACTTCTATTCTATCTACTAAAGAAACTAGCATTGTTCTTGTTATTTCTTTTAGTTCTACAAAGTCTTTTACAAGTTTATTTATATCCACCGAAGAATCTTCGTTTTCTATTTGTTTCTGCAAACACTTAATTCTATCGTTAATGTCATTTCTCATTTCTGTTTGTTTTGAATAAAGCCTTGTAAAATCTTCATCTTGAAATAAACCTTTACATTTATCTTCATACAACTTGTCTATAATTTTATCAATATCTTTTAGTTTCTTTTCTAAAACTAAAATTTCATTCTTAAAATTAAGTCTGTCTTTCAGTATTGTATCTTCGGAAGAATTAGCAACATTCATATACTTGTTTTCATCTAAAAACTCTCTACATCTAGCTTTTACTTGTTCCAACACATAGTTTGTTAATTTTTCTAAATTATTACTATGTGGAGTACATAAATGCAGATGAGTATTACAAGCATAAGTGTTGCACCTTACATAGAAAGTTGTTTTATTAGGATGTTTTTGTGGCACTATACTTAATTTTTTACCACACTCTTTACAAGTCAATAATCCTTTTAATAACCAATCATAAGATTTAACCCTTGTGCTAGTTCTACTTTTTATCATATCTTGTACTATATTGAAAGTTTCTTCATCAATTAATGGTGTATGTTTTCCTTTTACAATAGTCCTTTCTTCCATAGGCATTGTTATTATCTTTTTGCTTTTATAGTTTATCTTCTTAACATTTCCATTTGATACCCAACCAAGATAGGTTACATTTTGTAATATTCTTTTTACTGTGTTCCTATTCCAACCTCGTTTTATTCCATTCTTTCTTGTATGGTTATTTCCGACATATTTCTGATGGAACTAAAACTTTTTCATCAGTTAGAATTTTTCCTATCTCTGTTGGAGTTTTTCCATTTCTAGCCATCATAAATATTCTTCTAACTATTGGTGCAGTATCTGGATCAGGTACATAATGATTATGGTCTAGTGGGTCTTTTTTGTAACCGATAAGTAGGATAAGTAGTCATTACTTTTCCTTCTTTTGCTCTAGTCTTTTTACCATTCCTTATTTTCTTTGAAGTATCTCGTAAAAACCATTCATTAAAAAATGCTTTAAAATTCATCATTTCTTCTGATGTTTCAGAGTTTCCTGTATCAATATCATCAGTTACAGCTATAAATCTTACACCTTTTTCAATAAAGTATTCTTCCAAATAATATGATATTTGACTTGATAATCTTCCAAACCTAGATAAGTCTTTTACAATTACCATATTTATTTTTTTGTTTTCAATGTCCTGTATCATTCTATTGAAGTCTGGTCTATTAAATGTTGCTCCAGATACTCCATCATCAGTATAGTGGTCATATATATAAATATTTCTTTGCTTACAAAAATCTTCATTAAAAATTTTTTGTGTGCTTATACTTCCACTTTCTAATTCATCATCTTTTGAAACAACTACTTCGCCACTTGCAACTTCAATATTTTCATTGGATAATCTTTCATATAATCCTGCTCTGTATTTTTCAGGATTTGCTATTGTTATCATTTAAACCTCTCTTTCTAATAACAATAGGTTTCCTCCTATCCAATTTACAACTGAATTATACAATTTATACAAAAAATTTGCAACTCGTATTTACAAATTTAGGCTAGTAAATATGTCTAAAACTACATATCTACTAGCCTTTACAACTATTTATTAATTTTTTCAATTAAATAACTTATAAATACCTCTTGCAACTTTTCTTGTATTATTTTTGCATTTTCGTTAAATACTTCTTTAATTTTATACTCTTTTTTCATATAAATACCTATTCCTTTCTTGTGAATAGCTATTTATGGCTCATAAATTCAGTTATATATAAATTATCAACCTATTGCTATTCAACATAAATTTCTAAATTCTTAATAAATAAAATCATTTTTTATTACCTCTTTCTAAAAAATTAGAGTAAAAAAATATACCTTGATTTCTTCAAAGCATACAAATTAAACATATATTCTTTTACTCTTTATACTATCTGGATTTACAATATTTCTAACTCTTTTAGCAAGATTATATCCAGCATTTACATTTGGATTTAATACTAAATCACTTGAATTTTCATCATATTCGTAAACACTTCTATTCCATTTTGCGTCTTGTAAATCACTTTCTTTCTTTTTAGTAGACAAGATTACATTATCATTATTTATTAGTAACATTAATTTTTCGTATTCTTGTCTTTCTTGTTTTTCTTTTTCTCTTCTGTTCTTCGCACATACTCTTTTTTGAATTTTATTCTTTTCTTTATTTTTAGCTTTTCTCGATTCCTTTTCTTCAATATATCTGGAATCTTTTTGAATGACCTTTGTAATATAGGATTTTGCAACTTTTAATTGTTTTGCTATATCTGATGGTCTTAAATGCTTTTCATAGAATAAATCAATTATTTTGTCTTTTGTTTCCTTGCTGTCAGTTTTTCTTTTTATTTTTCACACCTCCATTCTTTTATAATTTTATATTTCTCTCAAACTATAATTTTAGCACCTAACAATACAAATCTAATTACTTTATTGTGCTTTTATAGTCTGTTTAAAACCTTGAATATTAAGTCTTACAATACTTTTAAGATAACTAGTGAATTTTTTATCTACAACTTTTAGCAATAAATTTTGCAAAAAGTATTGTATTTATATTAGTATTATAGTATAATAATTATAGAATGTCAATAACAATTTATTATTTTTTTTAGATTGTTTGTCACTTTTTATAAATTTTTATTTTTAGAAGGGAGATAAAAGCCTATGGAATTGCCAGAAGTAACCTTTTTTGATGATTTCTACTTTTGGTTTAATACTGAAACAAAAAAAGAATATTATGCTACACCTTTATATTTTTATAAAGCTAGTTTTGATTTAGATAATATAAATGGAGTAAGAGATGTATATTATAAAGAAACAGAATTAACTGATAGTGGTCTTAAACATCCTGCTAGTATGTACTTTCCATTTCACGAAAAGTTTGGACTATTATTATTAAGATTCCTAAATGCAGACTTATCAAATTATGAAAGTGCCAATAAAACTTTCTTTTATGCTTATGGGTTTGAAATATTAAGGGATTTAAATAGAAATTATAAGGTTGAATTAAAACAAAATTATGGTAGTAATGAAGAATATTTAAAATCAACAACTAAAATATTTGAAGATTTACAAGAAAACTTAATTGACTTACAACAGGAATTAATAAAAGCCGTTACATATATTTATAATTTAGATAATATTAAATCACTTGAAAAATATACATATACAGAAAGATTTGCTGTTTATCTAATTAAAAGAATGGGCAAATTATATACATATTATAAAAATGACTTTATTATGAGAGATAGTTATTCAAGAAAATATCAAGAACTCGGTAACAATAGCGAATATGAATTATTAGACACATTGGAAGAAAAAAATATGGTGCTTTCTATGAGTGATACACATATGAGTAATGATTTATCAAGTATTTGTTATGCCATACTTGAAGAACTTTCTAAAACACCTAATTATCCAATTAAAAAATGCCAAAATTGTGGAATGTACTTTATACCAAAAGCAAAGACAGATGAAATTTATTGCGAGTATCCAAAAGAAAACTCAAAGCCTTGTAGAGATTTAGGTGCTTTCCAATCTTATACTGAAAGATTAAAAAATAATCAAGCTATGGGAGAATACCGAAGAACATATCAGCAAAAGTTTATGCAAGTTAGAAAAGATAAATCTAACACTAAACTTACGAAAGAATTTGAAACTTGGAAGAAAAAAGCTAAAGAAAAAATCAATGATATGAAAAAAGGCAAACTTACTGAGAAGCAAGTCTATGAGTGGATTATAAAGAATAAATAATTATTAAAGGATTTTGAAAACAAATATCTCAAAATCCTTTTTATAATATACCTTTTAGGCTAATTCGTATATAATTTTATTAACTACAAAATATAATATTGCAGTTATAGCGATAATCCCTATTGTGACCAATATTTTCTTCTTTGTACTGCTTTTACTCTTCTTAAAGTAAATTATTAATCCAATTAATAATGCTATAGGAATTATAAAAGTTCTCGCTATTCTCCAAATTATAGTTACTGTACTTGGTCTAGCAACACCATATAGTGAAACTGGTGGCGGTCCATATAAATCTTGTATATCTAATGCGCTTGGATTTATAGCTGCGAAAATTTTATTTGGAAAAGATATAATTGCTAAAACTATTGCAACTATCACTTTCTTTACTTTTGAAATAAACTTCTTCATATGTCCTCCTTATATTACATTATTTATTATATAATTAATTACAAAATATAAAATTGCAACAATGCCTATTGTAATTAATACTGTAATAATTTTTCTTTTTTTACTACTTTTACTTTTTTTCAAATATAATATTATCCCTATTAATAAAGCTATTGGTATAATAAACACTCTGCAAATATTCCATATGTTACCAATTAAATTACTTCTTACAGGTTTTGCTGGAGCTGGTATTCCATAAGCAGGATCTATTGCTATGCCTCTCATTGAACTATTTACTGCAAACACTTTTGTAGGTACTGTTAATAAAAAAGCTCCTATTCCAATTAAACCTTTTTTTATTCTTTCAATTACTTTCATAAATACCTCCTACTTCTCTTTAATCATTTTATAAGTACATTTATTTTGCCCATTATCTGTAAAATTCCAAGTGTGAAAAGCTCCACCTAAACAATATTCCCATTGTTCACATTTGCTACATTCCTCACATTTTGTTCTATCTTTATTTCTAAATTCCTTATACTTGTTATCCCATACATCTTTAAAATTATCAGTTCTAATATTACCTTGTATAAACCTTTTTATTCTAGGTACATTAGGACAAACAAATAAATCTCCATTGTATAAGATACTCGCAACATTTATTCCAGTTCTACAATAAAAATAATGTTTCCTAACTTCTTTCTCATAATCTAATCCTAAAAATCCTGGACAACCATATGTAAGTTCTAATTTTTTATCGTTTTTCTTTGATTTTATAAAATCAAGTAATTGCCTTATTTCTTTTCCATTAAGCAATAGATTATTATTTTCATTTGCTCTTCCTATTGGATCCATTGAAACTAATCTCCACGAGTCCAACCCTAAATCTAACATCACATTGTATAGTTCATCTAATTGATTTATATTTTCTTTATGAAATACTGTAGTGACTTGAAGATGTTTTACAAAATCTGCTTTTTTTAATTTCTTTATATTATTAGTTATTATCTTATATGAGCCAGGTACTCCTCTAAATGTGTCGTGTGTGTTCTCTAATCCATCAATACTTATAGAAATCGTTTCCATATTAGCTTTTTTTAATTTTTTAATATTTTCATCGTTTAATAATATACCATTAGTTGTCATTCCCCAATGAAATCCTAATTCATTTGTAGCATATTCCATTACTTCACATAGGTCTTGTCTAACTAAAGGCTCTCCACCTGTAACATTTATTAGAATTTTACTAGCATCCATATCATTTGCAATTTGTTTAAATGCTGATTTTATTTCATCTGTTGTCAATTCTCCGTCATATTTTTTCTTTTCAGCACTACTTCCACAATGTTTACATTTAGCATTACAAGTTAAAGTACATTCCCAAAACAAATCAATTAATGTATGTTTTTCTCTTTCTTGTTCTTTGTAATTCTTCATTAAAGTTAATTCGCCTAATTTATATATCTCTTTTAACATTCTTATTCCACCTTATTAATTATTAAAAAACTTTTTTCATTAATACTCTAATCAGTATATAAGCTAAAATTACGCCAATACTTACTATTGCTTTTTTTAGAACACTACTTGTACTTTTTATGCAATAAATAATTATTCCTATTAGTAATACTATTGGTATTATAATAGTAGAAGCAATATTTACTGCCAAAGTTGGTTTTGGTTCTAATTGTACTCCATAATCGGTTTGCATATGCATATCATCAATAGAAACAGCATATACTTTAAAAGCTAATGCTTTCAAACTTATAATTATACCTGTTACCATTTTTCCTAATTTTTTTGTTATTTTCATTTATAAAATCAACCCTTTCTATTATTTAGACGTTTTATGATGTCGTTTTTGTTGGTTTTTTGCAAAAATAATTCCAAAAATTATTGTTAATATTAGAAATATAGCAGAAATACTAAACAAACTAACTTCAATCTTATTTGAAAATAAAGATGATTGAATTGTTGCAGTTGTACTTTCAGTAGAAAATCCATCTATTGAAGATGGTGCTATAGAATCAATTGACTGATGAACATTTTGTTTTGTACTATTTGTTACATCTGCTTTCTCTTCAATTTTTTTAGTTCTGCTTTTTATATACAATAATGAAGTTATAATAAACATAGATAAATTACTTAATAATATTTTTAGTGTATGTACAGACTTATAATATTTCCATTGTACTGTTGCTGTTGGCATATCTAATATTAAGCCTATTTCTTTAAATGTAAAATTTGTAAGAACTTTTAATGAAACAATCTCTTGTTCTTTTTCTTCTAATCCATCTATCATTCTGTTATAAGTATCTCTATCTATTATTTCATTTATTTTATTTTCGTTATCTGGAATATCATATAACGTATCTATATCAATATCGTTATGTTGCTTTCTTAAATAGTCTATTGTTTGATTTTTGGTTATAGTATATAACCAACTTAATTCATTACTATTTGGTATATTTTCAATAGGATTCTGTAAAATTTTTAAAAAAATTGTTTGAGATATTTCTTCTGAAATATTTTTATCTTTTACTATGCTAAATGAAATGTTTATAACTAACTTTTGATATTTGGCATATAGTTCTTCTATTGCTTCTTTTTTTCCGTTCTTTATCTTTTGGAATATATTGTGTATTTCAGCTTTATTTAAATCATTCATATCATTATTAATTATTCTCCATTTCTATTTTTTCGATTTTAATATACCATATTTTATATTTTTTTACAACATAGTTTTAGTATTAAATTTGTTTTTTTCTTTTCAAGTACAATTTCTCTATATATTCTACTAATATTCCTACACCAATCAAAAATATCCAAAAAGCCACAAGTATTGTTATTTGAACATTTCTTTCATTTTCTGGTAGCCCCATTAAGTAGAAAAAATAATCACTCCACATATCTATCACTCCTCTTCTTTTCATAACTGCTTTTCGGTTATATTTTATATACCATATTTTAAGTATAATTTCAATAGATTTAAAAATAATATGAAAAGAGGTTATAAGTTTGAAAAATAATATAGGAAAAAGTCCATAGAAAATAAGCGTAAATGCGGAGCACAAACGCTTGTTTGACATGATATTGAATTAAAAATACCAAACAATTTAATAAAAAATTAGTTAACTTTGTAGCCTTGAGCTTCTAAAAATTTAATAGCATTATTGATATTTAATTTTGTATTTTTGCTTTTGAAATTTGTATTTGTTAATTGCTCATAGATTTCGTGATTAAAAGGTTCATTTTTAGATAGCATATTGTAAATGCAAGTGAGTAACATTCTTGCAATTGCAATAATAGCACGTTTATGACCTCTACGCTTTTTAATAGCTTCATATCTAAGTTTGAAATATTCACAATTTTTATCACGAATAGCATTATTAGCACATTGAATAAGTAAAGGTTTTAAATATATACCAGCCCTACTAATATGTACGGATTTCTTTTTACCAGCACTTTCATTACATTGAGGTGTAAGACCAGCCCAAGAACATAAATGTTCTGCATCCTTAAATACAG
This sequence comes from uncultured Clostridium sp., assembly GCA_946409935.1. Taxonomy (GTDB): domain Bacteria; phylum Bacillota; class Clostridia; order TANB77; family CAG-508; genus CAG-269. The sequence continues at coordinate 40,312 of CAMJYG010000017.1, forward strand.
ACATATCTGAACCAATTTCGGATAGTATTGCAACAGCAGAGATATTCTTTACGCCAGGTACAGTTAAAATTAAATTAATTTCGTTTTGAAAAGGCTCAATTAAAGGTAAAATAGCTTGCTCAATTTGATTTATACATTCTAAGATATTGTCATAGTGATTTAAGCATACTTTCATTTTAGAATTTTGTTCATGTGTAAGATTACCTTCGACAGAATCTAAAATTTCTTGAGGAGTTGATTTTAGATTTTTTCTAAGCAATGGAGTAATTTCTTCCAATGTAACATTATCTTCTTTCGAAAGTATAAGTTCTAAAATAGACTTAGAAGTTTTACCAAAAGTATCTGTAAGAATATTAGAAATCATAATATTAGAAACAGTTAATGAATTTTGAAATCTATTTTTTTCAGAGCTTTTGCAATTAACAAGCTTAAAACGATAACGCATTAAATCACGAAGTTGTCTAATAGCAAGTGGTGGCATAAAACTACCTTCTACAAGACCATGTTTAAATATATCGGCAATCCAAACAGAGTCTTTGGTATCGGTTTTTTTACCAGTAATTGCTTTAACATATTTAGGGTGAGTAATTGTAACATTACATGAATCCTCTAAAATGTTAAAAATAGGAATCCAATACTTTCCAGTGGATTCCATACACACATCTTTGCATTTGTTATCAATAAGCCATTGTTTAAGCCTTTTAATATCTTTAGTAAAAGTAGAAAATTGTTTGGTTTGATAAGTGGTAACTTTTTGTTCATTGGTAGAAGCAATAGTAGCAACTAACATTTTTTTGTGAACATCTATACCACAACAAATAGGATAATAAATTTTTAACATTTGGTTACCTCCATTGTTAAAAATAAAAATAGATGTATAGACATTTACTATGTGTACCCAGCTAGATTAACGGACTTTGTTAAATACAAAGATAAGTTTACGCACTCCACCTACTAAAAGTAGGATATGTTGCACTCATTTGTGCTTAAAAGGTACACGTCACATATATTTATGCGGGATATAATTACAAAGTGGTAATTATTCGCCACTCACCCCGACGTGCTCTTCAGTCTATCTATACATCTAAAATAATTATAGCAAAAATAGACTGAAAAAGCAATTTTTAATTCAGATTTGTGCCTTACGCAGACTGAGCGAAGCGAAGGCAAGGAAGGAATGATTGAATTTATGGAAAAGTTTGTAATGAAAAAATCTACAGAAGCGAATATTTATAAAAGTATTAGATTTCCTGTTGAAATAAATTCTCAAATAATTGATATTGTAGAAAAAGCCAACAAAGGACTAGATAAAAAAGAATATTCTTTCAATGGCTTTGTAGTATCAGCTTGTGAATTTGCTCTAAAACATATGAAACAATAAGGAGCAAACCCACAAGTTTGTTCCTTATCTTTCCATTTCTAAATCTTTTTCTCTTTCTTCTCGTTTTATTTGTTCCTCGCCATCTAAACAAGTTCTTGTTTCTCTTTCAAAATCTCTTATTAGTGTATCTCCTGAACCCATATCAAAATTTACACAGATCCATTCTATAAATTTATGGATTGTTTCTCTAAATTTATCTATAACATTATGTAAATAGCCATTTTCTTTTTCTAATGTTCTGATTTTATAGTCATATTTCCATTCTAAATTATCCTCTTTTTGTTTATATTCAGCCTTAATATCATCTACTTGTTTATGCAAATCTCTATTATCAGCCATAATCTTGTTTCTTTCTTTTTGATATTTTTCCGCTTCTTCTACCATTTTTGCCTGTCTTAATAATTGATGGTGCATTTGTAGATTATTCTCATATAATTTTTTTATTAAATCATCTTTTGGTTTTATAATATCTTCTAAAATCTTTTCATCTCTTTTCTTTGACCATCTAACCATTTTAATATCATCTATTTTTGGAACATCTGGTAATTCTAATTTCATATTTTGTAATTTTTCCTTTGTTTTATCAAAATTAGTTATTTCTTTATATTCTTTAATATCTAAATGTGCTCTCCCTGTTTCTTCTTTTGGTACACCTCTTTCAAGTTCAAAATTGTGTGATGTCATATATTGATAAAAAGCATCTTGTAATCTTCTATAACTATCTTTTTCTTTCCAAAATTCACTACAAGCAAGTTTATCAATGTTATTTCCTTTTTTATCTGTAGTATGAACAACAGGCAAAAAAATTAAGTGCATATGTGGAGTTTCCTCGTCCATATGCACTTTTGCAGACATTATATATTGTTCGCCTAAATTTTTATATTCGCTAACAAATTTATATGCAGTTTCAAAATACCTTTTTGTTTCTTCTTCGCCAATTTTCTCAAAGAATTGTTTATCAGAAGTAATAATATATTCACAAGCTATATTACTAACTGTCTTTATTTGCCCTTTTAAATTATATTTTTCTTTCATCATATCAAATTCTTTGTCATACCTATATTTAGGGCCTTTCATTGAGTAATTCAAATATGACCTTTCTTTATCTATATTATCATTTGAATAATTCTTGTTTCTTCTTTCGTTGTGTCTGTATATTCCTTTTAAATTTTCTCTTTTGTATTTTGTGTTTCTAATAATTGCAAAACTCATCTTATACAACCTCCTTCAATTTTCCAGCTGATTTTTTCAGCTCATATAACGGGCGATAGCTTGGCTATCGTAAGGGGTAATACAAGCAAAAATACAAGGTGCTATTATAGTAGCTACAATAGGTTTAGTAACTGCTCCCACACCTTGCATTTTTACTTTGTATTGTAACACACTATAACACTTTTTTACGCTACTCGCTAAAAGTGTTAGTGTGGCAGGGTAACCCCTACAACCCAAAAACTAAAAATTACATATCTGCATTTTTAGTTTTTCCATAAAAATACACTCGGTGTATTTTTATGCTTAACCATAATTTACTTTCTGCAATTTATGGTTAAGAGAGCCAAGAAAAACATATTACATATTTTTTCTTGACTCTTTTTGAAACCTATTCGGTTTCAAAATTCCAAAATAAGAACCTGACCCACTAAAGCAATCAAAGCCTTCTTTATCATAATCTCTCTGTTCATAGTTGCAATATCCTTTATTATTATTTTTATATTTATTTATAATATATTTATTATCCTTAACCTTTTGTTCCATAGGGTATGGAACTTTTGTGGGAGAGGGGTATAGAACTTTTGAAGGGGAGGTATTAAACTTTTCTTGTATAGGCTTTATTGTTCTTGTTTCTATTTGTTTACTATTCTTTTTGTATTTCATAGTTACATCTATATATCCTTTTGACTTTAATGAGTTAATTAGTTTTGATACTTGCTTACTTGATATATTCAATAACTCACTTATTGTTCCATTAGTACAAAAGCAATTATTATTTTCTTTACTTAAAAAAAGTATTATAGATAATATTGTTTTTTCTTTATCACTTAAATTCTTATCTGTTAATATTTCTATTGGAATCCATAATCCTTTTAAATTTAAATTCGCCATTATAACCCCTCCTCTCTTTCAAATTCGTTCGCCTTATTTTGGCTTTATTCCCATTTTTATGGTATAAGTAATATAAGTTTATATCTTAAAAATGTAGATAAAAAATTTCCATAAAAAAATCGCCTTGAACTTATTTCTAAATTCAAAGCGTGATTTTTTTATAATTTTGCAACCGCGGTTGCAAAATTTAAAACTATTTTAATTTTTCTTCCATTTCATTTTCTATTTCTTCAACAGTTGGTAAGTTTGATTTTAAATCTTCTGGTATTGCTTTTATTAATTCATATTCCGAAATTCCAATAGGTTTATTTATATCTTTTAGGGCATATTCAGCTTTTACTTTATTTTTCTCTTTACATAGCAAAATACCAATAGATGGATTATCATCTTTTGTTTTTAATATATCATCAACAGCAGATAAATAGAAATTTAATTTTCCGAGCAAATTCTGGTTGAAACTCCTCTGTTTTTAATTCTATAACAACATATGATTTTAATTTCAAGTGGTAAAAAAGTAAATCTATATAATAATCATCTCCTCCAACTTCTAAATGATATTGTCTTCCAACAAAAGCAAAACCTGCACCTAGTTCTAATAAAAATTGTGTTATATGTTTTACTAATTGATCTTCTAAATCTTTTTCTTTATATTGTTTTGATAAAGTTAAAAAATCAAATATGTAAGGGTCTTTTAACGTTTGTTCTGCCAATTCTGATTGAACTGGTGGTAAGGTTTTTGGAAAATTATGTGTTTTATCTTCCATTTTTGTTCTATGGTATAAACCATATTCTATTTGATGAATTAAAACACTTCTTGCCCAACCATTTTTTATTGTTTCATTTATGTACCAACTTCTCTCATTTTCATCTTTAACTTTGCTCATTAAAACAAGATTATGAGACCAACTAACTTTTGAAAGCTCGTCTTTTACATCTAAATAATTTGAATATGTTTTTGCAAATTGGCTCATATATTCCAGATTTCTACAAGAATAACCTTTTGAATCTGGAAAAGCAGATGTTATATCATTAGATAATGTATTTATTACTTTTGCACCCCAACCTTGTTCTTTTTTCTTATGTAACAGAATATTGCCTATATCCCAATATAAATCTAATAATGTTATATTAGCAGAAATTACAGCTTTTTGTTGTGCTAATTCAATTTTTTGAATAATTAATTCCAATGTATCTTTATAATCACTTGGTAATAGTTCGTTTTTCATAAATATCAATCCTCCATTTTTTATGTTATTCTTTATCTCATCTAAATTTTGCAACCGCGGTTGCAAAATTAGGAATTTTTAAAAATTTATTTAATAATATCATAAATTTCAAAAATTTTCCATTAAATTCACAAAGTTTTAAACATATATTAATTCTTTTAATATAATCTCCTCTGCTTGTTGTTTTATTGCATTCATTGTCCCCACCCAATAAAACATATCAGTATTTTTCATATCTTCTGTTAAATCACTTTTTGCTTTCAAATTTTCA
>CAMJYG010000018.1 GCA_946409935.1 uncultured Clostridium sp.
TTCATACCTATGTGTGCCTTTGAGCGAAGCGAGAAAGGAATGGAATTTATAATGATTAAAGTTATGGTAGCTGATGACAATGTTGGTTTAAACAAAGTCTATTGTGACTTTTTATCAAAAGACAAAGACATTCAAATCGTATGTAGTACATTTTCAGAGTTATGCCTAAACCTGTCGAATTTGACGATATTCTAAGTACAATTAAAGAAATTCCTTTGGAAAATGATTCTAAAAAATTTTCCGACCAAAGTTTAAGGCATTTCCTTTTTACTCTTAATTGCAATATTTCTTCAGATGGCACAAAATATTTAGCCGATGCCATTATTCTAGTAAATGAAAATCCCGAACTTTTAAAAAATATGAATGATATTTATGAAATTATTTCTGAAAAATATTCTATTTCCAACAAAACTGTAAAATGGTGAATTAGAAATTCTATTGATACTATGAATAAAAATACAAGTAATGAAGAATTATGCCTTAAGTTAAAAAAGCAAACTTTTAGGAAATTAACACCGAAATATTTTATCCCTTTAGCTTTTTCGCATTTTAATAGTTAGTATAATGTAAAATGAAGTGAAAATTTTTATTCACTTCATTTTTACATTATACTTTTATTCAATATATTTAAAATTATTATTTTCTTACTAATCTCATACTGTATAAATTATAATAATCCTTATATTCAATAATATTCTCTCTTCCATTAATGACTTCATGCTTATGTCCTTCCAATTTATATGTTGGTACCATAAACATAAATATAAAATAGATAATGATAAGAATACTAGTTATTATATTATTAATTTTTATTTTCTTGTTACATAATACTATTAATATTATTATATTCAAGACTATATTTATCCAAAAGTAAATAGTTAATTCGGCATATTTACTCCCCGCTGGAAAAATAAATCTAAAGAAAGTAATAATAAGTATATTTGTCATCACTACTGATATAGCAATTCGTTTATTTTTAAACTCTATTTTATTTGCTATAGTTATTAATATTATTAATAACATTATAATTACTGGTACAAGTACTAGTATCATATTTTATCTCTCCAATCATTTTTTATATACTAATATATTGAATAATTTCTATTTATGTAATGATATATTTATTTGATTTTTGTTCCTCCCCATTCAACTAAAACAAATCCTTTTCGTTCTGGAGTAATCAAATCTTGCTCTTTTATTTCTATGTATTCCTCTAATGGTTTAAATTCCATCATAATCCTTATAATTGAATCTGGTCTTTTACTTATTTCTAACGGCATATTTTCATCAATTTCTTCTTTTGTTTGAAATCTAATATAATTGTATTTATTATTTTCCATCTGCGGAAGCCAATAAATTATAAACTCATTTGCTTCTCTTTCTGATAACCCTAAAACTTTCAACTTTTCTTCCATAAATTTTATTGTATCTATACCTTTTACGCAAAAACCTTCTTCCATTTTATCATTATAATTTTTTTCATTTATACCTTCCCAATATAAAGCATAAAGATTTCTCCCTGTCTTGCAATCTATCAAGTCTCCATTTGGCTTTGCAATTACATTCCAACTTTCTTCATATTTAGGATATGTATATAATAAATTTTCTTGTTTCCCAAGTTTTACAGTCAATTCGGTTTCTTCAGTTGGATATAAATATATAATTGGCTTTTTCACATCTATTGTTCTATGAGGCATCCTATTGTAGCTATTATTACTACTATTTTGATTGTTATTTATTGTATTTTCGTTATTATTTTGATTTAATTCTGCATTTGTACTACTATTTAATGATGTATTCATATTTTTTAAATTATCTTCCTTTGAATTTATACTCACAAGTATTAAATATGCTATAGAAACGAAACAAATTAATAATACTATTGTACATAAATTAGCTATTATTTTTCTATTCTTCCCATCCATTTCTTTTCTCCTTTTACTTTAATAAATTATATGACTATTAAAATCTATAACATCTCCATTATAGGCATTTAAATAAAATGTATAACTGTCGTTTTTTACTCTATATGCAAGAATTGGTGCATTTTCATATTCGTGATATGTATATATAATTAATTCTGTTTTATCTTTTTTTACATTACCATAAGTTTCTTTAATTTTATTTTCTGCATCTTTTTTTGAGAATGACACCGCAAAATTCATATTATTTAATAATGAAGTTGGCACAATATTTGAATCAAGATAATTTGCAATATTTTTCCCATCAGTTGACACTACAATTCTTCTTCCAGTAACTTCATAATCCTTAAATACTTGACTGAATTTATATACTGAACCATATTCATCTGAACTATTATAGAAACTTTTTAGTTCCTCATATGCGTTAGACAATCCTATCTAAGTTTATATAACATTTATTTCCATTAATATTTATTATTCCTAATCCAATTGTTGGAATTCCTATTATCACTTGTTCAATTCTTCCGTCATTATAATAAATTGTAGCTTCTCTACTTCCTTTAGCAATTATAAAATTATCCTTTACAAATCTTGTATTATTCTTTAAATATTCTCTATCAATTTCATTATTTCCAATTTGTATTTTATCTATAGTATCTAAATCACTTTTTATTTGAATATCTTTAAAAATACCATATCCATTATAAATTATTACCCAACAAATAATAGTTGTTATTAAAGTAATTAATATTCTTATACCAATATACTTAATTTTTGTTTTTTTATAGTGTATTATTTGGGCAATTGTAATAATTGTAAAAGCAATTATATTCATTACTTTTACCTCTGTATAAAACATTAAAATAAATGTTATTACCAAAACTGGAATTGAAATAAGCGAAACATATCCTAAAATATTTAGTATTTTCTTCATACAATCACTGTCCTTTCCATATCTATTATTAACATAACAGCCACTCTCCTGTTTTTTAATACCTTCATATATGTAATATTTTCTTTATTGCTTTTATTATTTTATTGTAAAAACGTTCTTTTTTCACTATAATCAGCATTTCTGCATTATTACACTTTTCTATTTCTTTATCAGATTTCATTGCAAATAATTTATCTGGATTATACCTTGCTCTTTTTTCTTCTTCAATATTTTTCATATCATTTTGCATTTTTGCTTTAATCTTTGCTTTTTGTTCTGGACTTGAGTAAGGTAGACGTAGCCATTACTGACTACACCCCTTTCAGACCCGTACGTGCGGCTTTTCCGCATACGGTTCCCCGTAATACATTACATTCTATCATAAATATTTACATATATTTTTGGTGTTAATAAGGGATAGTGTTTTAGCATTTGCGCAAATTCTTCACTCGTGTAACTTCTTCGTTGACTTCTTCTATTAAGCCATTTCCAAAGTAATTTATTTATGCAAAACATGAAATTGTGTATTCTTTCATAATTATCTGTAACACCATAATATTGATAATGACCTCTAAGTTTTGTATTTACCATTTTTATGAGTTCTCTTACTTTAGTATGTTTGTTCTCTTTAATCCATATTTTGAATTCTTTTATTTTTGCTTTAAATTTCTTCCTTGATGTCTTCCTTTTAACCCTAAATTTACCTTTGGTGCTTTTACTGCAGTAGTGTGTAAATCCTAAGAAATCAAATGTTTCTACTCTACCATCTTTGCTATTTGATTTTGCATATCTTCCAAATGCTATTAATCTAGTTTTGTCTTTTGCTAATTCTAAATTAAATTTCTTTAATCTTTCTGGTAGTAGTTCGTTTATAAATAGTTCAGCTTCGTTTTTGTATTGAAAACAACATACAAAATCATCAGCATAAGCTATAATATAGCTTTCTCCTGTAAAGTTCTTTTGCACTTTCTTTTCAAACCATAATATCAATACATAGTACATATATATATTTGCTAATATTGGACTAAGTATCGAGCCTTGTGGAGTTCCTTCCGTTGTTTCTATATATTGTGTCTTTTCTACAATTCCTGCTTTTAGAAATCTTTTTATTAGTCTAATTATTCTTGGGTCTTTTATATGTTGTTCTACACATTTTATTAACCATTTATGGTCAACATGGTCAAAATAACCTTTTATGTCCGCATCAACAATATAACTTACTTTCTTCCTTTCGATTGTCCAACTTAGCTCTTTTAGAGCATCATGACAACTTTTATTTGGTCTAAATCCGAAACATACATTTTGGTAGTTTAGATTCAAAAATTGCTTCAATTATCTTTTTTAGTGCCATTTGTACTATCTTGTCTTCATAATTAGCTATTGCTAAACCTCTCATTTTGCCATTTGCTTTTGGAATATATACTCTTTTGGATGGCGATGGTATAAAACTCATACTTTGTAATTCATTTTCTAATTGTTCTAAATTACTCTCTAGGTTTTCTTCATATTCAGCTTTTGTTACACCGTCTAGTCCTGTTGCTTTCTTCCCATCAATTTCTTTATGACATAACATTAGTAGGTCTTTATTTAGGAAATGATAAATTGATGTAAATACTTCTTTTGGTCTTTCTTTTGATATCTCTGTTATTCTCGCTAATTTCGTTTCCATTATATTTTGTTGTTTCAGCTTCTGCGTTTTACTCCTTTCTAACTCTGTGTTTAGATAATGTGTCTTTAACAAGAGCTGTATTACGTAAGTCCCTTTTCTCCTCCAAGTTTATTATTCTTGGTATCAACAATAATATGGACTTATATGACTGCCAATACTTCGTTTAGTTCCTTTCTTACGATTGTTACCTATACCTAAAAAATTTCTAGGAAAGTATTGGCTCTCGCCGTTCATTGCATAGTCATTGTATATCATGATTAGGTCTCCGACCACGCAAGAGCAATGTAAAGCCTTGCCAAAATTGCTTTATATTGTATTGTTTTCCCACGTTGGGAACTGGTCAACCTCTTGATATTTATTGAGAATTTCGTGGCTCAATACTAACCCTAATACCTAACTGTCTACGCTTAGCATTCAATATTACTATTAAATACCCAAGACTCGCTACTGGTGGTTTGGCTAGAACCTTTCCAGATGGGATTTCCACCTATTAAACTATGCAACCTGCACGGTCGCACCCCAATAATCTCTGAAAATATTTACCATAATAGCTTCAGTTTCATCTAATATCTTTAGTTTTGAAAAATCTTGATTTTCATCAATGATAAAACTGTAATTGGTATCTTTTTTACATTCAAATGTTTCCAATAATTTCTTTGGTATTTTTTTCACATCATTTTCTGGCATATATTTTAATATTTCTAAAACTTCTGTATATGCCTTGGGATAATTTTCTTTCACTTTTGTTGCCCTCCTTATAATTATTCTCCATAATTATTTTGTTTTACCTTATTTCATATAATATCTTTTTTAATAAAGAATTACCATACACTAATTTCATTACAGCTTTTTTTATATTTTCACTATCGCTCTCATTTTCTAATATATCTTCTAAATCTTTCATTTCTTCTGTATTTAAAGTTTTTAGATATTTATATTTAGGTTTATGATTTGGCTCTTCAATTTCTAAATCTTCAAATACATCTCCATTCTTATAAATTTTTATACCTCTGCTTCCCATACTGAAATAATGTATGGTACTATATAATACTTCCTTGATTTCCCCACATACTCTACATCTATCAGTAATTTCGCTACATTCTCTGCAAAGTTTTTCAGATGAAGATCCTTCAAAAGAATGCAAGCATATATGACAAATGCGGTGTGTTATTTCTGCAGTTGTAACCTCTATAGTATTGCACTTATTCGATGTACCGTACATCATATTTCCTCTTATTATTTTAGCTTTATCAGTATTAAAAGTTAATATAAATATTATTAATAACAATATTATTAATATGCTAAATATAATTTTTTTCTTCATACTCTACTCCTAACTTTTCTATTCTTTAACTGCAATCATTAATTCATTATCCTGGACTTTCATTTTCGCATCTTTATATTCAAATCTTGTTCCTGTAAAATAAACTTTATAATTTTCATTTTGTAATTTCATTCTTATTAATTCTAAAAATCTATCTGTGTCTTGTTCAGATAAATTGTATTTAACCCTTAATTCATAAAATGAGTATCTTATAAATTCAGTATTTTTCATCATTTTTTCCTCTAAAGTTGTTTCTATTAAACTTTTAATTAATTTGTCATCCAACCTATCTTCACTCCTATCGCTTACTGATAAAATTTTACCATAAATACAAAAAAAAATAAATAGTAGCAAGCAAAGTTATTTTTGAAATATTTTGCTTACTACTATTAAATTATTCATATTTAGGACTACCATACCCAATTACTTGTACATCATCAAAAGAATACATCCTTTCAGCACATTTGTTACTTGTATTTCCCTCAATTGTATAAATTGTTCTATTAGCCATATCTGTTCTAGTTACAATTCCAACATGATCACAATTTCCATCTTGATTTCCATTTTCATCTTTCCAATCGAAAAAGATGATATCAGCAATCATTGGATAATATCCATCACTTCTATCATGCCATTGCTCTCTTTCTTTAAACCATTTTATTCCATCTGTACATAAAGCAAATTTTGGCATTATTCCTCTTTCTGTGTAACCACATTCATTTGCACAATAGCTCACATAACAAGCACACCAATGCACATGTTCTTCAAAGCCATACCATTTTCAAAATTTATCTCCGCCTTCATTTCCTAGCTGTGCTTTTGCTACAAGTAGTATTTGACTACTTGGAATTTGAGAAAATTCGTATTCATCGTCTCCTGTTCCATAAAATATTGCAGCTATAAGTCCACTTATTAAAACAATTACAATAATTATAATAACTGCTACCCAACCTCCTGCAACAATTGCAGCTACAATTCCTTTTATTGCTTGAGCTAGGTTATCTTTTATTTCAAGCTTTCCAAAACTATTTTCAAGTGTTTCTATAAGACCATTTGCATAAGATGCTTTAACTTCCCAAAGGTTTAGTTCTTTATTTATTCCACTGTGAGTATCAGTTACATCAAATACATATTTTAATACATTTCTACCATTTTCAATAGAAATTAAAGCTATTCCTCTTGCTCCTTTATTTACCCATCGTTTCAATTTTTTATTCCAAGTTCTATATCACAGCACACGCTGTTGCATCAGGCTTTTGAGCATATATTAACACTTGTTCATTAAAAGAATATTTGTAATTATTGCTTGCAGTATCTAAAAATTTAATCCAATTTTTGGGACTATTTGTTATTTCTTTTAATGTTTCATTTGCCATTTCATTTATTAATTGATATTTATTAGGCATTAAGTTTCCTCCTCTTCTTTTTTAGTTTGTGTATAATTAAAATATTCAATTGTATTATGATTTTTAATATATTCACGAAGAATTATAATGTTTTGAATATCTTTATCATTTGTAATTTCTTTTAAATCTTCTATTTTTAGATTTAATATATCTTTTTCACTAGATTTTCCTGCTTTTATTAGTTTATTAAAAGTTTCTAATCTAGGATTCTCTCTTTTTTTTGGCATTTTGCACCTCCATTTTCAAATAAAAAAAGCTAGATTTGTATATTTTAATACTATAATCTAGCTTTTTTTATTTATTTTTTACATATATATTTTTTCATAATTGTTCTTTTTATAATAAGATTTTATATTGCTTTTTTGTATGTGTCAATGAATGATTTTTGAAACAATTTTGAAATTTTGTATATACTTATAATTCTTTATCTTACGTAATCATCAAAATCTGTTCTTATTTCATCTGCACTTGCTTTACCTTTTTTAAATCCCTCACCATTTATTCCTTCTTGATAAAATATTTCTAAATCCTTTAAATATTCTTCATAATGCGCGTAACCTTTTCCAAAAGATCTATGATCTGCTCCTTTATATATTTTACTTGTTATTTTATATCCATGTTGTTTATACCAATTAATCGCATTTTTAAACCTCTCATTTAAGTTGATGCCAAACATTGCTCTATATCTTGTAGCAATGTCTTCCGGCGATGAAATTGTCAAGTATGATATATCATGCATTGGTACTATATTACCGTTTTCATCTCTTCTATTTGAAGTTTCTTTTGCTTCAAGTTCGCCAACATAATATGCAAATTGAATTTTTTTATATGACTCCTCATCAAATTTTTTTCCAAAAAGTTCCTCAAAATTGCGTATTCCAAATGGCCAATCTAAATCTTTCGATGGTATAGGTATAGAACCTGTAGTCGCTCCAATTATAGCTTTGCTAATAATCTCTGGGTGTATCTCCGCAAATCTTTGTGCAAATACTCCAGATGTAGAATATCCATTCAAAACAATTTTATCTGAAACATCTTTTCCCGAAATACTTTTTAACCTTTTTTGAGCATCTAAAATGCTTTGTTTTACCAACAAATCACACCTAGGATATTTTAAATCATTTGATGTAAAACATTCTCTAGCTAATTGTTGATAATATGGTTCATTTTCATTTTCTCTAGGAACATATACATATAACATTGGTGCATTAATTTGACTTCTTACATACTTTCCTATCTGCTCTGCTCCATCAATAAATGTTACTTCTCTCTCCTTCGTACTATGTGTATTTAGCGTATTTAAAGTATCAACAATTAGTTCACAATTCTCATCTATTGTTTTTGGATATACTAATATATATGGAAACATAGAACCATTTACAGTTATAGTATTAATATATATAGTATATTCATTTATATTTATAGGAACATTAGTATATTTTGTTTTTTCACTAAACATCTGTCTATTTTGTGCATCTGCCTCATTTTTTTCATGTTGTAATACACTTATTATTTTTTTAGCAGTTTCTTGCATTTGTTGGTCGCCATTATTCCATTGTTGTATAAAACGATTCTCTTGTAATTTTTTAATAAACTCATCCTCTTTATGTACATTTGGTGCGTCAAGTAGTGGCTGATCTTTTTTCTTAATAAAAAATTGTTTTAATTTGGTTAATAATCCCATTTATTTTTCCTCCTAATAAATTATTCGGTCAGAAGGCTGTAATTTTCGTATTTGTTATAAAAATTATATCATATTTCAATTTATTTGCAATATGCCAAGTTGTTCTTCAAGTCTTCCAGTGCAGATTACAACTTCATACTTGTTGTTCATAGTTGGCCTCCTATAGATACATATACAATTTTCAAAGTGAACACTCTTTTGAGTGTATGCATACACTTTAATTGTGTCATATTATGTTGATTTAAATAATAGCTAACTAGTTTTACAAATATGAAATCATATTTCTTCTTCCTCGTCTTCATCTTCTTCAATCCCATTGTTTCTTAATATTTCAGGCTCTTGTTTTAAACTATTATTCTCCTCTATTTACCATTTTAATTATTATTTTATAAAGTATCGTGAATTTCAATTAATCTTAAAATCAATTCATCTATTGTTGATGTATCTTGATTTTCAGCAATCATTCTTTTTCTCTTTCTATCTAATCCATTTATCATAGCTCCCAAATCGTATCTATCAACTTTCATTTTAGGCTTTAATTTAACAATTACAACATCAATTGCATCTGAATAACCAACTTCATTTAACAAATCATTTCTAAAATCATTTAAAGCATACATTAAGATTCTTAATTCACTACTACTTAATTCTATTTTTTCTTTTTTAATTCTTCCAAACATACCCATCTCTCCTTAATTTCTATTTGAGGAGAGTATATCATATTTTTTGGTTTTTGTCTTATGTGTAAAAAATTTATTGACTTTTTTATCAATTTTGGTATATAATAGATATAGAAAGTAAGCAATTACAAGAATGTAGTTGCCCATTATATTATTTGGAAACTACACATTGCTATGTAATGCCAATTTAAGCAATGTGTAGTTTTTTATTTTATTTGCTTATTTATCCATTGTATGTATAAAATACATAGCAAGGCTAAATTTATTGTTATTGATACTATTAATCCTATAAATAGGAATGCTAATATTTCTAACATAGCCTCACCCCCTAACTCTTGATAAGAAATCAAGGTCGAGGGCAACTACACATCTGCTTAACTTACTTTCTATACACAGGTATTCTATAATATTATTTTAATTATGTCTATAATATTTAAAAATATTTATTATTTTTTTGTATTTTTATTGTGATTATGAATAACTATATAACCAATTCCAAATAAAGATACTATCATAGCTCCAGCAAATAATTTTATCCTGCTTTCATCTCCTGTTTTAGGAACTTCTATCTTTTTATTTTCAAAAGTAAATTCTATTGTGCTATCTGTTTCTTCTACTTGTTCGTCATCTACGAATATTCCTTTGTCATTTATTTCAACTTTTGCTACTCTGCTAGATAATTCATAATCTTTTGGAGCTTTTATTTCTTTGATGTAATATGTACCATATCTTAATTCTTCAAATAAAGCTGTTCCATCTTCTTTATTAGATTTAACCTCTTTGATTAGTTTTGTACATTCTGGATCTTCATAAATACAAAAAATATATTTATCTTTAATAATTTCTTTAGTTTCAGAATCTCTGCCTGAATATCATCATCTCTAAATGTGGCACTACTTTGTCCTAAAATTTCCCAAATATATTGTTGAGTTAAAACATATTGTTTTTTATCTTCGTATGAAGTATTAATGTTTACAACATAATCTCCATAATTTTTATACCATCCAAGATAAGCTATTTTACAAGCTCTTATCATATTTGGATCTGTTGGAATATAATAACTTCCACTAACTCTAACTCCTGGTTTAAAATCCACTCCATGTTCTGAACAAAATACTGTAATTTGCTCTCCAGTTTCTGAATTTACTAATCTTCTGATTAACATTCCATTTGAATTTGCAGAATGGTCTGTTGTTCTTATTCCTGAATAATATTGACCACCTACCCATGTTGCTGTTCCGCTTCCAGATACAGCAAATATAGGCTGTGTTATACTTAATATTGTTATTATTAATAAAATAACTGCTAAAATTCTTTTATATTTTAATATTTTTATCATATTCTAATCCTCCTAGTTTTTTTATTTAAAAAGAACAAGTACTAGTTTACTTGCTCTTGTAATTAATTTATTTATTTTATTATATATAATTATAATATTTATCTTTTAGTTTGTAATATAGTATGTATTTAAAAGGGATTGTAAGGGGAAACTTTGTAAAAAGTTCACACACTTATAGTTGTACCTATTTTTACCCTGTTCACACACATTATCTAGAACTTCTTTCTTGTCTCAATTTTTCTCTTTTATTATGCTCTTCCACACATTTAATAATAAAATCTTCTACTTTTCCAGATTTTTTAACTTTGGTTGGTATATATTTTTCTATTCTTTCATTGTGTATCTTTATAAATTCTTTTTGATTTGGTTTTTCTTGTCCTAAAATCTCCTCTATTTTTTCTTCTGTTAAATTTCCTTCTTGCTCAAGTTTCTTCAATCTTATTGCTTGACTTAATGAAGGGGTAGCTTCATCAAATTCAAATATATTTAGAACTACATATTGATTTTCTTCACTTAAATAAGATAATTCTACTGCTGGTCTAAATGCTATTCTTTTTAAATCAACTTGTTCTAATAATTCTGGTACTAGATATGTAAGACGAATGTATCTTCTTATATTTTCTCTACTTTCTCCAACATTTTCTCCTAGTATTTCCCTTGATGTCAACTTCGGCACCATTGGTGCAGAAGTTTCGTTATCATAAATATCTATATTTTTCCCTTGATGTTTCATAGCTTCAAGCTTCATTTTATATGCAAATGCTTTTTCACTTGGCAATATTTCTTCTCTTTGAATATTACTATCAACCATTAAAATTGTAGCTTCATCATCTGTCAAGTTTTTTACAATACATCTTATTTGTTTTACCCCTGCAAGTTCACAAGCTCTTTTTCTTCTATGTCCAGAAACCATTTCATAAGTTCCATCTTCTTTAGGTCTAACTATAACAGGTAGTATAACTCCATATTCTTTTACACTCTTGACCATTTCTTCCATTTTATCATCATTTACAACTTTAAAAGGATGTTCAGGAAAGTTTGAAATTTTACTTATGTCTATTTCTTCAACTTTTTCTGCCTTTTCATAATCTCTTTGAGCTTGACTTGTAAATAAATCATCTAACTTTGGAAGTTTCATTTTTTGTTCTTGTTTTTCCATTGTCTAGTACCTCCTTTGCAAGATTTTCATAGGCTAAAGCCACAGAACTATTTTTATCAAACTCAAAAATACTCTTACCTGTAGAGGTAGCTTTTGCTGTGTTTATAGCTTTTGGAATTTCAGTATCATATATTTTTACATATTGTCCATAATTTTCTGCTAATGTATTTCTTACATCTCTTGATAAATTTGTTCTTTTATCTACAAGTGTAAGTAATACTCCTCCAATTTTTAAATTAGGATTAATTTGCTTATGAACTCTATTTACCGTTTTTAATAAATGCCCCATACCTTTAGCAGCTAAATATTCTCCTTGTACTGGAATAATAATATTATCACTACAAGCTAGTGCATTTATTGTAATCATTCCTAAACTTGGCATACAATCAATTAAAATATAATCATAATTGTCTTTTATGCCTCTTATAGAATTTTTCAGTGTAAACTCTCTACTCATTGCATTAACTAATGAAAACTCTATTGCTGATAAATCTAAATTTGAGGGAATTAAATCAATTCCCTCTTTATGATGAAGTATCGTTTCTTCTATTTTTACTTCATTATCACATATTGTATCAGACATTAATGTTCCAATGGTATTTTGCAATTCGTCTTGATTATAGTATCCCATACAAGTTGTTAAATCTCCTTGCGGATCTGCATCAATTAATAAGACTTTTTTGCCCTGTTTAGCGAGAGCTACACCTAAAGAAAAAGTGGTAGTCGTTTTTCCAACCCCACCTTTTTGGTTTGCTATTGCTATAATTTTACTCATCGGCATTCTCCTTTTTCTTGTTAATATAAACATAAGGAAATGATTTTTCAAATGTATCTTCATAATTAGCATTATATTCTATACAGGTAATATATTGTTCAACTGCATCATTTATTGCATTTAAAATATCCTCCTCACTAACATTAGAAGAATCAGCATATTTTAATCCTTTAATAACACCATTTACTAATACCATATCTTCCATTTCAAACTCATACAACTTTTCTAAAGCAGGTAAATCTTTTTCGAATGAATCTGTATGTAAAATTTTATACACCAATTCCATTAAATCCATTACGGCAAATAAATGTCTATTTCCTATAAATTCCTCTTCAACTTCTTGCTTCTTAAATAATTTTTTTGTGTCTGACTCTTTTTTGCATTGTTTAGCATATTTGTTAATTATTTTTCTTGTTTTCTTACAATTAGATTCAGTTATTTTTATTAAATCTCTAAAATCTAATACTCTTTTAACTTTGTTTAATAAATCTGTTTTCATTAATTGATATTCTTCTAATGCATAAATTCTTCTTTGCATTTGAATATATCTAAATAATTCTTCTTGTGTAAAATTCAATAAATTTTTTTCTTGTTCCATTTTTACCTCTCTTTCTTGGAGGCATAAAAAAGAAGCTAATCTATTTCTAAATTAACTTCTATTTGTTAGATATTATTTCAATAACCATATTTATATAAGATTAAATTTTATTCATTATTCAAAAAATTCATTACTAAATCTATAATAACATCTTTTTCTTTTGGATTAGATTCTGCAATTAAAAGAGTTAGCGCTGCTAAAGTATTATTATCTATGACTTGTCTATCATCTTTATATAATATATTGTAAAAATTCAAAAAGTAAATAAATAATGTTGCAGCTATTCTTTTATTTCCATCTGCAAATACATGATTCTTTACAATTAAATACAAGAAATTTGCACCTTTTTCTTCTATACTTTTATAAATATCTTGTCCACCAAAGCTTTGATAAATATTTCTTATAATAGATTCCAATCCTCTATCTCTTTCTACTGCAAATAGTGAACTTTCTTCATTAAATTTAAGTTTATTAATTATTTCTATGCAATCGCTGTATTCAATTTTTCTTTCATCTATGTTTCCTTCGATTTTTTTAAGAGTTCTATGGTCATAATCGTCTAGTAAATCTAATGCTTTTGAATATTCTCCAATTACTTTTAATATTTCTTTTGCATCATTCCCTTCTAAACGCTCATCAATTCTATTTGCAATATCTATTAATTTTATTGTTTTTTCTAAATATTCCAGTCTTTTTTGATTTACTGCGTAACCTTTTAACATATAATCTTTTAATATTTTATTTGCCCATTGCCTAAATATCACACCATTTTTGGATTTAACACGATACCCCACCGATATAATTACATCAAGATTATATAATTTAGATTTTCTTCCTCCAGAACTTTTGTCGGAAATTCCGACAGAAGTTTTTTCATCTAGTTCACCCTCTTTAAAAATATTATTAATATGTTCACTTATGGTTGCATGTTTTACATCAAATAATTTCTCCATTTGTGCTTGAGTTAGCCAAACAGTTTCCTCACTTAAATTTACCTCTAATTTAACTCCTTGATTTTCAAATAAAATTATTTCATTATTTTTTTCATTCACAATATCACATCCTCTCTTTTTTATAGTATTATTTTTCTTATCCAAAGTCACAAACTTTTCTGTTATCCATTGTAGCTGTAGTGTTTTCAATCCTCCGTGTGACTTAAAATCAGGTTTTATATTAGGAAATTACTGAATTCCCTGTAAAACTCTAAGAAGAATTTTGGTTTATTTTCTAAAATTTTCTCATTTTACGAATTAGGTCACAAATTATTTTAGTTCGCTTAGATTTTTTAATGTTTTTTAGCCTTTTTTTAGTGTTTTTTTACGAACTAGCAAGCCCTAAAAGTGCTGAAAAATAGGCATTCTTATTTTGCAAAATAGTAAGATACAAAATATTCAACATTGTTCTCAGGGAAGAACTCTTTGAATTTTTTATGAAATTCTTTCCTTATATTCTCTATAGCTCTAGAGTTTTTTTATTTATAGCTAGCCTTGTTGAAAACAATTAATAAAAATACAAGTAAAATATACTTATTTTATGATAAAATATCCATTTTTTTCAAATATGCTATTTATTTGAAATTTATTATCAATTAAATGTTGTATTACCGCTCCTGCTACAGCTGATAATAATATTTTTGCTGTTTCTGATATATTACTAATCATTACAATTTGATCTGCTGCCATTTTATTTAGCATAAACTTCCTTCCTTTTAACTCTCCAAAATATTCTGATAAAGCCCATTCAATTTGATATTTTTTATTTTTTATAATTATTTCTATAATTTGTGACATAACTTTCCCCTTTCTAACTTACTATTATATAAATATCTCCCTATCTATGTACTTCCGTCATATTTTCTATCGAAACTAATATCTTTAAATCTTTTACATCTATATTTCAAAATAATTTATATCAACTAGTCTTTTTTCTTCAAATTCTAATTTCATTATTGATGGTGCTTTCATTATTCCATTTATAATTAATAATTTCCCATTAAAGCTGATTGTTATTTTTTTTATTGGTTCTGCCTTTTCTAGCTTACAATATCGTAGTAAATAGAATAAAATACAAGCATTATGAGCAACTATTGCAATTTTTTTATTATTATTTTTAGAAATAATTTCATTTATTTTTAAATTTATTCTATTCGCAACATCTAACCTAGATTCTCCATCTGAATTTTTCAAATTTTCATCTTTAAATTGATTTATCCAAAATTCTTCAAATTCATCCATACTTATATTTTTATTAAATGTTCCATAATGTCTTTCATCAAAAGCAGATGAAATATTTATTTTTATATTATTATTTTTGCATATATATTTTGCTGTTTGTGCTGTTCGTACATAGTTACTTGTCCATATTTCATCAATATTTTGTAATTCAGTATTCATTGATAATAATTTCGCACTTTTCTCACCTTCGCAGCTTAAAATCTCTTTTTCATCATTTAATTGAAATGTATCATTATTATCAAATATTCCATAATTTTTTTCTTTTATCGAATGCCTTATTAAATATAAAGTCGTCATTTTTTCTCTCCCATCTTTTAGTTAAATTTTTTCCATTAAAATTCAATCCCATTTCTTAATAATTTTGTTTTTTGAAAATCATATCATTAATTAAATATTTTCTCAATTTTTAAAACATTGTTTAGTTTATCGCATGTAATATTTAAGTTTATTATATCTTCATCTTTTAAATATTCTAATATCTTTACCACTGGTAATATTTTTTCTTTTTTTAATAATTCTTGTATATCAATCCACATTGAAATATTTTCTTCGAATTCTTGTGGCTTTCCATTATATCTATTAGCAATAAATATAGAAAAATTATAAATTCTATCAGGATATTCTACTATAGCCTTACCTTTATATAATAAATCATCTATTTGTATCCCTGTTTCTTCTTTGAATTCTCTCTTCGCCGCATCCACATCACTTTCATTATTTTCTATTTTTCCACCAGGTATATCATAGAAATCTCTATTTACCTCACATTTATTCTTAATAACTACAACTTTATTATTTTCTATCAAATAAGTTCTTACTGCATTTCTTACTTTTTTATCCATTTCAAATTCCATTCCTTTCTCGCTTTGCTCGAAGGCACACATAATAATAAAAAATAATTTTTTTAAACTATCTTTTCTTTTCAAATTAATCGTTTAAAATACTTAAAATATTAATTGATGCCACTAATTTTTTCTTTTGATTCATTACTGCTGTTCTAACATATCTTCCCCTTAACATATCATCCATTTTATTTACTATATCGTCATATTCAAACCATTTAACATCTAATATTTCTTTCTTATCAAATTTAATACTTTCTTTAATTAATTTAGCATTAAAAACTATCATTAAAAACAAATCATCTTTTAGTATTTTATTAGCAATATAGCAAATACCATCTAATTGAACATCACATCCCGATTCTTCTTTTATTTCTCTAATTGCTCCTTGTTCTATACTTTCATTAAAATCTAAATGTCCTGCTGGGAAATTCCACTTTTTATAACATTTACTCTTTGCTTCTTGTACTAATAAATACTTTCCGTCTTTTTCTATAATTCCACCTACTATTACATTCATAACTATCTCCTCCAATTTATCTTTCTTTTTCTATTTTTTATACATTTCATCATCAACAATAAAAATTTCCAAATTTTTTGGTTCTGAAACCTTATCTTTATCAATAAACATTCTTTTTAAATTTCTCATAAAAGCATTATGTGTTACAACCAATAATTTTTCATCTGCTTTATATTTAGAAAAAATATCTTTTAAAAATGATTTTATTCTTTTATCAACATCATCTAAAGACTCTCCATTTGGTGGATTTAATAGTCCTTTTTTATATAAATCATACTCTACTTTTGGCAATTCTGATTTTAATCTTCCCTGCCAGTCACCTGATGATACTTCAGTTAATCTTTCATCTATAATAAAATCAACATCATTACCTTTTATCGCTTTTAATGTTTGATGAGTTCTTGTTAGTGGTGAACAATAGTAATAATCAAATTTCTCTATCAATTCTTTTGATAATGCAACTGCATCATCTATTCCTTTTTGAGTTAAATTAGTTTCTAATCTCCCTGTTAATATTCCTTTTTCGTTTGCTTCTGTTTGTCCATGTCTGATAAAAAATAATTTAGCCACAATATTCCTCCTTCTTATTTTATAACTCTTTTTGTATAATAATAGCAATAGCATAAGTCCTTAAAACCTATTTTTCTATAGAGATTTGCAGGATAATATCCTTCTTCCGTTTGAAGAACAACCAATTTTATATTCCTATCTTTAGCAATTTTTAATTGTTTTTTTATAACTTTTTTTCCTATGCCTTGTCCTCTATATTTTTCTTTTATAACTAAACTATGAATACTGTAATATTTTTTATCAAATGCTCCGCCAGTTAATCCCACTATTTCATTATTTATTTTTACTAAATAAAATTCGTTATAAATGTCCTTACTTACTTGCCTAAAATTAGAATAAACTTCTTTGTATGTAGAATCCAAATTCCCATATGGATCATTATCGTTCTCAGTTCTATACATTTTTACTAGCTCATCTGCATATAAATTCATATTTTCAGTTTTTTCTAAAACAATATCATAATCACATTGAACTTCCATATTATCCAATATTTCAAACTCATCATATATTTGCCATACCTCATTTGAAATCAATTCATATTCTTTTTGAAAATATTGGTCTCTATTTTCGTATATTTCTTCCATAAAAGGCATTACTGCTACTGTAATTTTTCTATCCTTATTTTTCAAAAAACTTCCACCATCTTTAATTATTTGTTCAAAATCTTTAATATTATTAATTTTAATATTTGTTATATAATTCCAGAATTCATCTTTAATTTTATTATTAAATGCTACTGTATAATCTTTATATTTTTTATAACCACTTATACCAAGTCCTATAAGCGATTTTAAATTAAATTCATTTAGATCTTCTATTAATTTCAAATTATAATTTAACATATAGTTTTCTCCTACATCTTTTAACTATTTATTGTAATTTAACTTTCATTACCATTTTTTATACTATTTTCAATTTATCAGATTATACCATAAATTTCAAAAAAAATAAATAGCCTCAAGCAAAGCATTATACCTATATTTGTTATTGCCTTATAAGTTGCTAACTTATATTTAAGTTTATAGTTCTGTATCTATAATTTAACTAGCTCGAAATATAGGAATGTATCTAATGAATTTCTATTCAATTTTCAATGTTCATAGAGAATTTTTTTATTCCCTCACTTGTTTGCTCACTTAAACGCAATTTGTTAAGGCTATTTTTTAAAAAATATTTTTTCCTCTACTTAATAAGTCAGTAAAGTGCGTTTTTGCCCCTATTTTCAAATTTTTTTTGTTTTTGATACAAATAAAAAAATCCCCCTCACTTTTAGAAAGGAATTTTTTTGCACTTTGTAGGATAAAATTTTAATTTTTTTACTAGCTAAAGAAAAAAACACCCACCTGTTTTAGTAAGTGTCAAATTATAAAATCCAATTTTATATAACTTCTATATGTGTTTAATAATTTCTTCTACCATAATACATATGTGATATATATATTATTTTCTTTTTTTCATCTATCGTGTAAAGAATTACATAGTTATCAACTACAATTTTTCTAAACTCTTCATTTCTTCTTCCTTTTTTTGGTATTTTCGCATATATTTCAGGAGAATCTTTTAAATCCATTACCTTATCTCTCATTTTTCTCATTAATCTTATTGCAGCATTCTCTTCAATTAGCGTTTCAGAAATATATTTATAGATTTCCCTAATTTCATCTCTACAATCTTCGGTAAATTCTATTTCGTATAATTCATTTTTAGAATCCATATTGTGCTTCCAACTCCTTAAATACATCAATTGCCTTAACTGTTTTTCCTTCTCTTATTTGTTTTTCTGCTTTTAATAATTTTTCTTCGATTTTATCTTCACAAATCTTTTTTCTATATTCTTCCATTTTCATAATTACAATATTATTATTTTCTATAGTAATAACCATTTCACCATTTTTAGTTATTGCCGTCTTCAAATCTTGGATATTTGTTACTTGTTGCATATTCCTAACACCTCTCTCTTTCTTATTATATATTTAGTATATCATATTTTTGACTACTTTAAAATACATTTGTTTAATTTTCCATATTATTTTTTTAAGACACCATTTTAAATGTACGCAAAATACAGCATACTTCATCTGGTTTCCATGCACAGTCTAAATGATATGTGGCAATTAATTTATCCTGTATATTTGTTCCAACTCCTGATTTTTTAGTTGACTTCTGGTAACATTCCTAAAAAATTTCCAATTCCACAACTTGGTTCTAATATATTTGCTTGTTCTACTCCCATATTTTTTAAAGCTGTATATATAGCATTTATAACTATTGGGTGGAGTATAGAATGCAGTTAATGTTGAACTTCTAGCTGATTTATATTCTTCATCTGTAAGTATCTCTTTTAACTCTTGATATTCTACATACCAATTTGATTTATTTTCATCAAATACATCAGAAAGTCCTCCCTAGCCTACAATATTCTGCAAAAATTTCTTGTTCTTCTTTATTTGCAAATATGTTTTCATTCATTGATATTCTTCTAATGCATAAATTCTTCTTTGTATTTGAATATATCTAAATAATTCTTCTTGTGTAAAATCCAATAAATTTTTTTCTTGTTCCATTTTTACCTTTCTTTCTTGGAGGCATAAAAAAGAAGCTAATCTATTTCTAAATTAACTTCTTTTTGTTAGATATTATTTCAATAACCATATTTATATGAGATTACATTCTATTCATTATTTAAAAAATTCATTACTAAATCCTTTTTCTTTTGGATTAGATTCTGCAATTAAAAGGGTTAACGCTGCTAAAGTATTATCTTCTTTTGTCATTTCTTTTTTATCAAATGCTTCCTTCAATTCATCTTCATCTAACAATAGAATATCTCCAGTTGGTTTAACTACAACATCTAAATATAAATCATCTTCAGTAATAGCATCCATTTTTTCAGGATATTCCTCTCTTTCATTTACTCCTATTTTTGTCATTACTCTTCTTTTTCCAATTAAAAACTTAATCTCATCTCATGCCAAACAACCCCACCATGATTAGATTCAGATATACCTTCATCTATAAAACCAAATTTTGAATAATATTTTACTAAATGATCTTTACAAGTTAATACTAATCCTTTTCTATTTTCTGCTTTTGCAGTTTCTATCATATTTTTAATTAATAATCCTGCACATCCTCTTCCACGATATTCTGGTATAGTATCTACTCCAAATATCATTTGCCATGCTCCATTCTCATTATGTATTGAACTATCAGAATACATCTCATCTTCTAAATGTTCTTTATCTGTAACAAGACCATTTATAAAAGATACAATTTTCCCATCGTCTTCTAATACCCAAAAATGATTAGGATAATCAATTAATCTTCCTTCAAAGGATTTTTGTGAAGCAGCCTCTGAATTAGGAAAACATATTTTTTCTATTTCTGTAATTCTATTTAAATCATTAATGTTTGCATTTCTTATTTTCATTATATTCTCTCCCATCTCTTTAAAATTATTTTATAATATCTTGTTCCTTTTCTTATGTATAATTTATTTCTTTTGAGCTATCACTGTATATACATGCCAAAATTTATTCTTTTTACTTGTCGCATCTTGATAATATTTTTCTTCGGAAAAGTAAAAAATATTAAAATCTTTAAAATACTCTAATAATTTTTCCTTTTCAACTGTCATATTACATTCTTTCCAATCATCTTCTTTTCCTAAAAAATTACCAATAAATACACCTTTGGGATTAATAACATTTTGTAAAAGATTTGCCATAAATCCATCAAAATTTTCTTTAACATATTGCATGCTAAAATTTGCATTTACTAAATCCGCTTTTGGTAAATTAATTTTTGAGAAATCGTCTATTATAATATTTAAGTTTTCAATATTTAAATTTCTACTTTCAAGGATACTTTTTACTTGTTCATTATTATCTATTGCTGTAACTTTAAATCCTTTTGAAATTAGAAACTCTGTATCATTTCCTGCTCCACACCCTAAATCTATTGCAGTATTTCCTTTAAAATTTTTATTATAATTATTTAAGAAAAATCTTCTTATTGATACTGATGGATTTCCCTTAATCTTTTTCTTATAATATTCTTTCCATTCTTTCATTTCCTTTGAAATTCCCATAACTTTATACTCCTAGTATTATAAATTATCTATATAATTATCTATATAATATTCTAATATTTTTCTATCTCTTAAAACCACAAATTTGGTCATATACACTGATTCATAATCTGATTTTACTATATTTTCGTAACAATTTGTAATCAACTCTAATGCTTTTTCTGGCATTTCCCAAAGTAGTCTTGCATATCAAATTCATATTTAATCCTTCTTAATATTTTCTCATTGATTACAACCCCTCTACTATAATTTCAGCATAATTACAAGTAACTTATTTTTTTATTATTATACATCAAAATCATTTCTTTGGCAACGCTCTTGAGATTTCTTATTTTGTAATATCTATAGTATTTATAAACTTTCTTGGCACTCTCGCTCCAACCGTACATAAAATTTCATAATTTATAGTACCACATTTTTCTGCCAACTGTATATTACTATTACTTCAAAAATTTTTCTATATTAATATTTCTATATAACATTTTTCTATATTTTCCTCAATTCTATTTTTTATAATTTCATTATATTGTATGTTTTTTCTATTTTAGATATATAAAATTTTATATTGTATCATTATTAATTTGCTCAATTTTCATATTTATAGTTTCAAATTTTCCTGTATTAATTAGATTTAATATTGTCCCTACTTCTGATGTAAAACTATTATTATCATTTAAATATGCTTTTCTTTTCTCCAACATGTAATTTTTATATTTGGCATTTATAGCTCTTTGACCTGTGCAATAATTGTTAACCGTACTATTTGCAACAATATCACAATTAAAAATTATTGAAAATAAATCAGTTTGCAAAAAAGAACTAGAATCAATTGCCATTTCTTTAATCAATCTAAATATATTCCCCAAAGAAAGGTATTCATCATTTTCATTTAGCTTTATTACTCTTTTTTTATCCATATTTAATCACCTTAATTATATATACTACCATATTTTTCAAAAACATTCAATTGTTTTTTGGGGATTGTTCGTAAATTAAGCCCATTCGTTGCGAATTGATGAGTATTGTATTTATTGATATTAGAGTGCTATACTATAAACATAAATGAGGTTTTTCTAATGCATAAATTAAATGAACAATACATATTACATAAGTGAATAGATATCATTAAATTATAATGAAGGGATTGGTAATAATGAAAAAAATATTAATAATATATGGTGGAAAATCAACAGAACATGATATTTCTGTTAAATCTGCCCGGTTTTATACTTAATAATCTTGATAAAGAAAAATATGAAATTTATGAGGCTTTTATTGATAAACAAGGTAATTGGTATAATGGCAAAAATAAAAGTATTATTGAAAACATTACATCTTTTTTAAAAGATTTTGATGTTGTATTTCCAATTTTACATGGTCTAAATGGTGAAGATGGCACAATTCAAGGAATGTTAGAACTACTTGGAATTCCATATGTTGGATGTGGCATTTTATCATCATCAATATGCATGGATAAAATATATTCTAAAATTATATTTGATAGATGTAATATTAAAAATGCTAAATCAATTAATTTGCGATATATTTCTGAAAATGAGTATTTGTATTATGATAAAAATTTTAGTGAAAAAAATATAGATTTCTATGAATTAAATTCAGCTATTAGGAACAATTTAAGCTATCCTCTTTTTGTTAAACCTTCTCGCTCTGGCTCATCTATTGGAATCACAAAAGTTGAAAACTATGAACAATTGAAACAAGCACTAGAAAGCGCATCAAAATACGATAAAAAAATATTAATTGAACAAGCAATAGTAGGAAAAGAAGTTGAGGTTGCTGTTTTAGGTAATTCTATAAATGGAATTGAAGTTTCAAGTGTTGGAGAAATATTATCAGCAGAAGAATTTTATTCATTTTCTTCAAAATATGAAAATAGTAATTCAAAAACTAGAGTACCTGCAAGTATTTCTAAAGAACAATCTGATTTAATTAAAAAATATGCTAAACAATTATTTACAGCTATTGATGGTACTGGATTATCTCGAATAGATTTTTTCATTGAAGAGTCTACTGGTGATGTTTATATAAATGAAATAAATACTATGCCTGGATTCACAGATATTAGTATGTACCCAATTTTAATGAGATATTTTGGATATACTAATTCTAAATTAATTGATAGGCTAATTGATTTGGCTTAATTTGTTTATTTTAAAAATTTATCCCTTAACTAATAACATAACCTATTAGTTAAGGGGTAAATTTTTTTATACATCAATTCAAATTCAATTTACTTATTTATCTATTCCTTTGCATATTTTTTCATATCTATTATCATTTTATTTTCTACATATATTTGATTTATAATTAGATATTCTAACTGACATATTAATTTTCTCCCTTTATCAAATTTTCTTTTTTTACTAAAATACAATTCTTTTGATTTAATACATTATTATAATTCAATATTTTTTATCCCTCTTTATAATCTTTTGGAATTTCGAACAATTTTAAATCAACATTATATGATATTTCTATTTTTAGTAATTCTTCATAATTTTCAACAAATGTTTTAATATACACTAACTTATTGCCATCATAATAAAATCTTGTTTTTGCATCATCAATTTCTGAATTTTCAAAATACTTAAACATAAAGTCTGTAATTATTTCATATTCTTCGTATTTATATTCTTTGTTATTAATTTTTTCTTTTCCAGTAGTATATTCTAAGTTCTTTAAATCTTCTAATTGTGATTCTATTTTATTTAAATCCATTTCATTATTTTGATAAGTATAGTAAACCTTATTTTTATCATCTAAAAGATAAGAATTACCATCTTTAACGATAAATTTAGATTCTTCACCATCATAAATAGTATCAACATAAGCAGTATTATTATTTTTAGAATAATACATTTTATTTTTTTCATCAAATATTGTTGAAAAGTTATATGTTTTTTTATCTTTCAATATTTCGTATAATTTAATGGTTTTACCATCTGAGACTTCACTTACATTATTATTCATAAATATCGTTATTAAACCACAAATTATAATAACTGCTATAATAGTAATACTCACTATTAATATTGTTTTTTTATTTATATTTTTATTTAATTTAAACATATACATACCATCCTTTGTATCCATCGCATAGCGTGAATGTCTTTTTATACAATAGGAAAAAATAAATTGCCTTTAAAAATAAAATTTGTTTTTTATTTTCACTTTGAGTTGTGTAACAACTTTAGAAACTTCATAGTGTTTCCTATTGTATATAAGATTATAAATTTAATCTCCTAAATTTATTCCAACATTTCTTGCGGTTTTAACTAAATCATCATCCATTGTTACTTTTCTTAAATTACTTTCTTGCGTATTTCCAGAAACTGCACCAATTTTTGTGTTTTTTCCAACAACATCTTCTAATGAAACACTATCTAGTTTTCCATTTTTTATAACTGTTAAAGTTCCAAATTTTCCTTCTAAAGCAAGTTCCATTGCTTTTGTTCCATATTTTGTTGATAAAACTCTATCAAATGCTGTTGGCGTTCCGCCTCTTTGCATATATCCAAGTGTTGTATTTCTTGCTTCTAATCCGGTTAATTCTTCTAATTGTTTTGCTACAACTTGTCCAATTCCACCTAGTTTAGTATTATCAACACCTGCGCCATTGTTTCTTGTTCCTGCAACTACCATTTCTCCATCTTTTGGTTTAGCTCCTTCTGCAACAACTACAACACTGAAATTTTTTCCTCTCTTTTTTCTGTTTTCAATTTTTGTTGCAACTCTATTAATGTCATAAGGAATTTCAGGAATTAAAGCAACATCTGCTCCACCAGCTATTGCAGCTTCTAATGCTATCCAACCAGCATATCTTCCCATAACTTCTAAAACCATTATTCTATGATGTGTTTCACCTGTTGTATGTAGTCTATCTAATGCCTCCATAGCGACTGAAACAGCTGTATTATATCCAAAAGTAATTTCTGTACATGCAACGTCATTATCAATTGTTTTAGGTACACCAATAATATTAACACCTTTTGTAGCAAAGTCTCTTGCAGATTTTTGAGTTCCATCTCCTCCTAATGTAAATATACAGTCAAACCCAAAATCTTTTATATTTTGAATTGCTTGTTCTGATAAATCTTTATATTCTACTGTTCCATCTTCATTTACAACTTTATAATTAAAAATATTTGCATTTGTTGAAGAACCAATTATAGAACCACCTTTAGGTAAGATTCCCATAGCTTCTCCATCAGCAGCTGTTGATAATCTTTCAAAATCTTTTTTTAATAGTCCATTGTATCCATCTATTATACCATAACATTCTACGTCATGATTTTCTGCTGTTTTTACAATTGCTCTTATAACAGCATTAAAACCTGATACGTCTCCTCCATTTGCTAGTATTCCTACTTTTTTTAACATAATAAAAAATCCTCCTTTTGTGTTTTTTTAACCTGATATTATTATACCAATAATATCTTTTTTTACAACACTTTTTAAGAAGATTTTTATTTTTGTTACTATTCACAGCTAATAAAACTTTAAGCCCGCGCCAGCAATTACTATATAATTTTTTAGGAGGCAACTGAGCGGGAATCGCTTGGAGGTGCCTGAAAAATTATATAGTCATTGCGCTAGGCAGGGCACACTATTTTAAAAGCTGTGAATTGTAACCAATTTTTAGTTACAATTCACAGTTTTACTTCATTTTCTCCTTTATCCTCACCAGAGTATTCAAAGCATCAATTGGAGTAAGCTCATTTAAATTAACCTTATCAATTTCATGAGCAATTTCAGCCAATTTATAATTATACAAATCAAACTGTCCGCTCTACTTGTTTTTTATCTTGCTTTTCTTGTTTTTTACCTGTTAATACATTTTTTCTTTCCAAAGAGCTTAATATTTCATTTGCCTTTTTAGTAACATCTTTTGGAACTCCTGCAAGTTTTGCAACATGTATTCCATAGCTTTCATCAGTTCCACCTTTTACTATTTTTCTTAAAAATACAATATCTTCGCCTTTTTCTTTTACAGCTATAGAATAGTTTTTAATTCCATATAATTTATTTTCTAATTCTGTTAATTCATGGTAATGTGTTGCAAATAATGTTTTTGCTCCACATTTTTCTTTATCTGCAATAAATTCTGCAACAGCCCACGCGATTGATAAACCATCATATGTTGATGTTCCTCTTCCAATTTCATCTAGTATTACTAAACTATTTGAAGTTGCTTCTTTTAATATATTTGCTACTTCCATCATTTCTACCATAAATGTACTTTGTCCCATGCTTAAATCATCAGATGCACCAACTCTTGTAAATATTTTATCTACTACTCCTATTTTCGCAGATTCAGCTGGAACAAAGCTTCCTACTTGAGCCATTAAAGTAATTAGTGCAACTTGTCTCATATATGTAGATTTACCAGCCATATTAGGACCTGTAATAATTGATAATCTATTTTCTTCTTTATCTAAATATGTATCATTTTCTACAAAGCTTCCTACCTCTAGTATTTTTTCTATTACTGGATGTCTACCATTTTTTATATCAATTATTCCTGATGAAGTTACCTCTGGCATGCAATAATTCATATCTTCTGCAACTTCTGCAAATGAAGCTAATATATCTAATGTAGATATTACTTCACTTGTTTTTTGCAATCTTTTTACATTTTTTGAAATTTCTTCTCTTATTGAAATAAAAGCATCATACTCTAAATTTACTACTTTTTCTTCTGCTCCTAAGATTTGGTTTTCTAAGTTTTTTAGCTCTTCTGTAATATATCTTTCTGCATTTGTTAATGTTTGCTTTCTGATAAATCGTTCTGGCACTTGGTCTAAATATGATTTAGTTACTTCAATAAAGTATCCAAATACTTTGTTGAATCCTATTTTTAAATTTTTAATTCCTGTTTTTTCTCTTTCTTCTGCTTCTAACTCAATTAACCAATTTTTTCCTTCTGTTCCGGCTGTTTTTAATTTATCAATTTCTTCATCATATCCTAATTTTATAATTCCACCATCTTTTATAGTCATTGGTGGATCATCAACTATTGCTTTATCGATTAATTTATAAATATCTTGCAACTCATCTAAATTATCATATAATTCTTGTAATAATTCAGATTGGCAATTTTCTAAGGAAGCTTTTACATCAGGCAATTTATATAACGAATTTTTAAGTGTAACCATATCTCTTGCATTTGCATTACCATATGCCATTTTACCAGCTAGACGCTCTATGTCGTACACCTTTTTTAGATTTTCTACAATGTCACCTCTTAGCATTATATTATCTTTTAATTCTTTAACAGAATTTAATCTTTTATTAATTTCTACAACATCAACTAATGGGTCATTAAGCCATCTTCTAAGCTGCCTTCCTCCCATAGATGTTGATGTTCTATCTAACACCCATAATAAAGTTCCTTTTTTAGACTTATCTTTCATCTTTTCTGTTAATTCAAGATTTCTTCTTGCATTTATATCTAAAGCCATATATCTTGATAATTGATACACAGTAATTTTATTTATATGGTCTAAACTTGTTTTTTGTGTTTGCTCTATATATTCTACTAATGCATGAATTGAACTTATGCTTAATCTCTTTTCCTCAATGTTTTCTATTTTTCTGCCTTTTACATCTATTATATTAAACCTTAAATCTAAACTTTCTAATTTGTCATTAAAAAATTTATCATTAAATTTAGTTATGTATATATTTTCAAACCTTTCTTTTATTTTGTTCATCTCTTCTGTGCAATCTGCCATCATAGAATTAATTACTAATTCAGAAGGAGTATATCTTGCAATTTCATCTAATAACATTGGAAAATTGTTATTATCCTTTATTTCTGCTGAATAAAATTCACCAGTTGATATGTCACATACACTTATTCCAAAATAGATTCCAGACTTAAAAATTGACATTATGTAGTTATTTTTTCTTTCTTCTAGCATATTGCTTTCAACAATTGTACCAGGTGTTACAACTCTAATTACAC
This sequence comes from uncultured Clostridium sp., assembly GCA_946409935.1. Lineage (GTDB taxonomy): Bacteria > Bacillota > Clostridia > TANB77 > CAG-508 > CAG-269. The sequence goes on from CAMJYG010000018.1 coordinate 28,735, forward strand.
CTCTTTTAACAATACCTTTTGCTGTTTTGGGGTCTTCTAATTGTTCACATATAGCAACTTTATAACCTTTATTTACAAGCTTTGCAATATACATTTCTGCAGCATGATGTGGAACTCCTGCCATTGGAGCTCTTTCTTCTTGTCCACAATCTTTTCCTGTTAATGTAATTTCTAATTCTCTTGCTACTAAAATTGCATCATCAAAAAACATTTCATAAAAATCGCCTAATCTATAAAATAATATACAATCTTTATATTCTTCTTTTGTTTCAAGATATTTTTGCATCATAGGTGAAAATTCTGCCATTCTAATTTCTCCTTCTACTTTCTACTTCTTAAATTCTTTTATCATTCTTATTTTGTTACTTTTCCCTTACTCCTCTAGTTATATTACCTATTTTATATGTTGCTCTTGTTGGATTATTTTGCACAACACTATCATGAATTGAGCCTTTGGTTAAAAATTTTAAGTTACCTTTAAACAATTGCATTTTTTCTCTACTAGTTTTTATTCTAGATGTTTCACTTGTACTATATCCTGAATTTTGTCTTTCAATAATTATCCTTTTTAATTCTTGTTTTCTTTTAAAGATATCTGAAGTTCTAAAACCCAACATCTGTGCAGCCTCTTTTTTTGAAACACCTTGCTCCAAATATTGTTCATATCTATTTAATAAATTTTCTAAATATACTTTTCTATTTTCTATACTATCTTGACTACCTTGAATTTCTCCAATTTTCATGATATTAATTAATTTTTTATCTTCAATAGATAATTCTCCCTTTCTATACCTTTTATATAACATATATAATTCACCTAGTGTCATTCCTGTAGAATTATCTATAATGTTAGATTCTTTCATATTGTCTATTCTTCTTCTTATTGTTCTCTCTGATACTCCATATTCTACTACTATACTACCTATTTCTCTACCATCTTTCATAATTTCTTTTGCTAATTCGACAAAATTTATATCTGTTATTTCTCTAGGTTTATATGGGAATTTTTCGATAAATCTTTTATATAAATTGGGATTTATTTCAAAAAGTTCTGTTATTCTAAAATTCATTGTTCTAGAACAAATATGATACTGTTTTAAAATAGCATTTCTTGTTATTTCTCCCTTAATTAATTTTTCTACTACTTCCTCAAACTCTTTTTGAGATATTTTTCTTTCTTTCATAACTTTTATATTTTCTCCTATTTAATACATCCTTTTAAATACCACATATGCTCTGAAACTATTTCTAATTCTACAATATTTCCTATTAATTCTTCTTTTCCTTCAAAAACAACTACTTTGTTGCTATCAGTTCTTCCTGTTAACATGTTTTCGTTATTTTTACTTGTACCTTCTACTAATACTTTTTCAACTGTTCCTAGGTATTTTTTATTATTTTCTTCGATTTGGCTTTCAACTAATTTTTTTAATTTGTCAAACCTTTTATGTTTAATATTTTCTTCAACTTGATTTTCCATTCTGTCTCCTGGTGTTTCAACTCTTCTTGAATATATAAACATATAAACTTGTTCATAACATACTTTTCTTACTACATCTAAAGTATCTTCAAATTCTTCATCTGTCTCGCCTGGAAAACCTACAATAATATCTGTTGATAAGCTTAAATTAGGTATTTTACTTTTCATTTTTTCTACTAGTTCTAGGTATTGTTCTTTTGTATATTTTCTATTCATATCTTTCAATACCTTTGTATTTCCAGATTGTAATGGCAAATGTACCAATTTACAGACTTTCTCACAATCTGCAATTGCTTCTATTACGTCATCTGTAAAATCTTTTGGATGTGGTGAAACAAAACGGATTCTTTCAATTCCATCTATTTTATTTACTTCTCTTAATAGAGTAGCAAAAGAATTAACACCATTATACGCCTCAAATGGAATATTTTTTTCTCTTTCCACTCTTAAATATGAATTTACATTCTGACCTAGTAGAGTAATCTCTTTATATCCTTGATTTGCTAAATCTCTTACTTCGTTTATAATATCTTGAGGCTTTCTACTTCTTTCTCTTCCTCTTACATATGGAACTATACAATATGTGCAAAAATTATTACATCCATTCATAATAGTAACAGATGCTTTTATTTTATCATTTCTCTTAATTGGTAAACCTTCATACACTTTTCCATCGATATCTAATATATCTTCTAACTTAGTTTTTTCTTCTATTACCTGGTATAAATCTTCTGGAAATTTATGTAATGTATGAGTTCCAAATATTATATCAACAAAAGGATAGCTTTGTTTTATTTTATCTGTTATATGTTTTTCTTGCATCATACATCCGCCAATAGCTATTATAAGTCCTTTTTGTTCTTTAAGCTTTTTTAATTCTCCTAATTTTCCAAATAGCTTTTCTTCAGCATTTTCTCTAACGCAACATGTGTTAAACAAAGCTAAATCTGCTTCGTCTTGTTTTAGAGTTAAAGTATAACCCATTTCTTCTACCATACCACTTAGCTTTTCAGAATCATTCTCATTTAACTGACATCCCATTGTTAGTATTGTGTATTTCAATTTTTTGTTTTGATTTAGCTTATTTACTTTATCTATATATTCTTTTTGTAATTCAATCTCTTCCATTTATTTCTCCTTTTTGCCATGGGGACGCCCCTTTTGGCAATTTATTGTCAAGGGGACACCCCTTATTAAAGAACAAAATTGTATAAAAAATAAGATAAGGCTTAATTTCTACGCTTTTGCCTTATCTTATTTTATTATATTTTGTCAGTTTTTGCAATAATTTCAAATTATAAAAAAGAATATTTTTTAAAAACAGTGTTACAATTCACAGCTATGTTTTTATTTTTAAATGTTAATATATCAATATTATTTCATATTGCCTAAAAAAATTGCCAAAAGGGGCGTCCCTATGGCAATTTTATGCAAGACCGTATTTTTTCTTAAATTTATCTGCTCTACCACCAACAGTTTCTTGTCTTAAGTTTCCTGTCCAGTATGGATGACATTTAGAACATACGTCTACTTTTAAATCTTTTTTTGTTGAACCAACTTCTATAACATTACCACATGCACATGTGATTGTTGTTTGATTGTAATTTGGATGTATTCCTTCTTTCACTTATGTTCACCTCTTTCTCAAATTGAAATTAATAGACTGTTTATTATAATAACATACATTTTTATTTTTTTCAAGTCTAAATTTGTTATATTTTTACTTTTTTGATATTATACTACAATTTATGAATATTAAAACTTTAAGTCTATATAAACAATTATTATTTCTTTTAAATCTTTTAATATAAAATGTTATTTTTCAACCTTATCACTCATATATTCTGCAGAATATAACATTTCTTTATTAATTGATAATTTATTTACTAATTTTCCCATAACATTGAATACACATGCAAATATTAATATTATAAGACCAACTTTTTTCCATATTTTTGCAAGCATCATTTTTCTCCTTTTCAAAAATAATACATATTAATTATACTTTTATTTTTTAAAAAAGTCAATAATTTTAACATTTTTGGATAAAATAAAAATTAGAACAAATCGGAAAGCAATAAACTTGTAGTATGTTACTTTATACTATAAATTCTAATTAGCGACAAATTAAAAATAGTAAAGCTTTCCGTAAATTTGTAATTTTAGGAAGGAATGATATCAATCATGAATAAAAAAAATATACTTACAACTGTTATAATTATCGGTATTTTAATATCTGCTGGAATTTGGTTCTATTTTTCTAACAAAAATTCATCAAATAACAATTATCAAGCAAGTAGGACATCCACTAATAATACAAGTGATGCTAGTTTAAATCAAAATGTAAATAATCCGGTTAATTTAGGAAATAATTCTAACGAAAATATAGATAACTCTGTTAATGGTACCGAAAACGCTAATATTAATAATACAAATCCAACAGAAAATACTTCAGAAATAAAAGAATCTGAAACTACTGCTATAACAGAAGAACAAATTGCAACTTTCACAACGAAAATATACTCTAAGGATTCTGCGAGACAAAATAATATATCAATAACTTGTAATACATTAAATAATACTGTTGTAAAAAACGGAGATTCTTTTTCTTTCTGTGAAACAGTCGGTCAAGCAACCACAAGTAAAGGATATCAAAAAGCAGATATTTTTGATAAAGATGGTAATAAGAAAAAAGGCTTGGGTGGAGGTAATTGTCAGATTAGTACAACATTATATAATGCATTACTTTTTGTACCGTCCCTTGTTGTTACAGAGAGACATAAACATAGTAATTATGTTCCTTATATTGCGAAAGGCAAAGATGCAGCTGTTGCATATGGTAGCTACGATTTAAAATTCAGAAATGATTCAGGTAATGATGTAAAAATTCAATCTTCAACTGATGGTGAAAATGTAACAATTAATTTAATTGCTTTAAAACAAGGTTAAACTTAGTTACAATTCAGTAAAAGTAATATTTTTTATTTAAGCAAATATATATAAAATAATTATAATTCTTTTTAAAACTTATATGTGTTTAAAAAGTGTGAAAGGAATGAAGTATAATATGCATAATTTTAAAATATATATTTGCATTTGTTTAATTTTAATATTCACCTTTTTCAGTTTTTCATACTGCTTTGCAGAAGAAACCACATATGTATGGTCGTCCAATGCTAGTTCTAATGTTAATAATATTGAAACTGATCCTTCTCAAACGTCTATTTTTTCATCTAGTAGTGATTCTAATTTTAGCAACACATTAAATTTAGAATCAGCATCTGCGATTCTAATTGAACAATCAACTGGTCAAATTTTATATTCGCATAATATTCATGAACAATTAAGACCCGCTTCTGTCACAAAAGTTATGAGTATATTATTAATTATGGAAGCATTAGACTCTGGGAAAATATCTTTATCTGATTCTGTTCCATGCACGGAAAACGCGGCTTCTATGGGAGGCTCACAAATTTGGCTTGATCCAAGGGAAACATTAACTGTTGATGAAATGTTAAAAGCTATTTGTGTTGCTTCTGCAAATGATTGTAATGTACAATAATGACACAAAAAAATAGGAAATTTTAAAATTGAAAATTTTTATATTTTCAATTTTTTTAAGTTCTAGGAAATTGCAATTTTAAGAAGCAATTTCCGTAGAAATTAAATATGCGAACGTTACAAATTCTTAAAGCTTTGCTTTATAGAATTTGTTAGTTCGTTTTTTTTATGAATTAAATTTATATAGAAATACATTAATTCAAATTGTACAATTAATATCAATGTACAATTTGAATGTTAAATGTTAAAAATTCCTATATCTGAAAAATTAAATTTTACACTTATTTCTTTATCAAATACTTCAATCCTCTTAATCAGTTCTTCAAACTTTATATCTTTAAAATCCTTTTTTTCAAGTTTTTCAAGTTTTTTTAACACAGATTTCTTTTGGCTTAAAGTATTTAATTCTTTATTTTTATTATTTATTTCAATTTCTTTATCAGTTATATCTTCTGATAATTCTTTTCGTTTTTCTAGTAAAACTTTATATCTGCTTTTATATTCTTCTTCGGTTATTTTATTTGATAATCTTTGATTATACAATGATGTGATTTTAAAATTAATCTTGTCAAGAGTAGCTTTTAGTTTTTCTAATTCAATTTCAATGCTTTTTATTGCCTCGTTAGCTGCTTTTTTATAAAGGTTGTCCTTTATTTTATTATTTTTTAAATATTCTTTATAAATATTAGATATGTACTCTATAGTCTTACTTTCTATTAAATTATAATCAATTTTGCAATCATTTGAGCATAGTCTAGGATTATCACTATTGTTTCTGCAATAAACATAAACTTTTTTCCTTGCATTTTTAAAAATAAGTTTTTGGCCGCAATTTTTACAATATATAAAATTTTTTAAAAGATGTGTATTTTCTTTTATTTCTCTTGTTAAACCATATTTTTTTGTACTATGAACTTTTTCAAATATCTCTTCTGATATTATCGCATCATGAGTATTTTTTGTTACTATAAAATCTTTTCTCTTAACGAAAATTTTATCCTTTGACTTATAACTAATCTTTTGTGTTTTCCCCCTTACTGTGTACCCTAGATAAACTTGATTTCCTAAGATTTTAGTCACAGAACTTCTTCTCCACACATCTTTATTCTTTAAATTTTCGAGTCCCTTTATATTCATATATTGTGCAGGAGTTAAATAATTATTCTTTTCTAAATATTCAACTATTTTGTTACATGTATACCCTTGCAATTTAAGTTCAAATATTTTCTTTACAGTTTTGCTTGCTTCATCATCTATTATTAATTTACCTGGTAATTCTGGATCTTTTTTATATCCAAAGGGGGCGGTTGTGCATGCATAAAAGCCATCTTCCATCCTTTTTCTTTTTGTTCTCTTTACTGCAATAGAAGTATCTTTGCAATGTTTTTCATTAAATACTGATTTTATTGGCATAAAATCGTTACTAGAATTATCACAAAAGTTATCTATATTATCTAATATAGCAAGATATCTAATGCCATGGTCTGGAAAATATTTTTCTATATAATTTCCTACTTCAATATAGTTTCTTCCCAACCTAGCTAAATTTTTTGTTATTACCATATTAATTTTTTTATTTTCTATATCTTGTATTAACCTTTTAAATGATGGTCTATTAAAATTAGCTCCACTATATCCATCATCTACATATTCTTCGAATAATATCATATCATCATGTTTTTCTATGTAATCCTTGATTATTTTTCTTTGATTAGTTATGCTTTCGCTTTCTTCTCTATCTCCATCATCTTTGCTTAGTCTTAAATATATGCCAACATTATAAATCATTTTTGGGCTCACCATCTATTTGTCCTCCTACACAATTCAATTCATAAAAATTAAAATAAATAACAGCATTTTTATTTTTATCTATTTCAATTCTATTTACTAATTGATTTATAATTTCTTTGTTAAATTTTTTGCTTTTTGATAACCTCGTTATAATTTTTTGCATATCATCTTTTATTCTTTTTTGCGTATAGTCTTCCTCAAAATCATTTAATTCACTTTGCGACTCACCTAAGACTTTCTCAATTCTGTGTCTTTGATTAACTAATCCTTCCGAAAACATTTTAAAATCCTGTTCTTCTATTATTCCATTTAATTTATCTTCATATAAAGTACTTATTTTCTTATTGACAATTTCTAAATCCTTAGTCAATTGTTTTATTTTTTGTTCAATTTTTCCTTTATTACCTTGTGAATCTAGTAACTTTTTCAAAGCTTCTTCATCTTTAAAAGCATTTGAATTTAAATACATTTCTAATGTTTCAGATATTTTTGAAATAGCTTTTTCTTCAAATTCATCATAATTAATATATCTTCTATAACATTTTTTATTTGAATACTTTTTTATAGCGGTATTACACAATATATATCTTCTAATTTTTTCTCCATTTTTTCCTTTGTCTGCTTTTACTCTAATTGACAGCCTATTATTACATTCTGCACAATATAATAAACCTTTAAATAATACATCAGTATCTCTAACTTTTGTGTTTTTACTCTTCTTCAACATTTCTTGTACTAAGTTCCATTTATCTATATTTATAATTGGCTCATGATGATTTTGAGTTATTGTGTGTTGTTCCTCTGGCAAAGCTATCATTTTTTTACTTTTATAGCTTATTTTTTTCTTTTTGTTTTGTACACAATTACCAATATAAATTTGATTTTCAAGAATTCTTCTAATTGTGTTATGATTCCACTTATCTGTAGTACTTGTTAAATGGTTAACCACACAAGTCATTTTCATTTGAAGACCTGGTGTCTCTACTCCTTCATCTGTTAATAAATTTGCTATTTGATACGTTCCTTTTCCATTAAGAAATAATTCAAAAATTCTTTTAACTACACCAGCTTGCATCTCATCAACTTCGAGATTTCCAGCTTTGTTAATTTTCTTATATCCAAATGGAGCATATGTAGTGTAATAAAAACCTTCTAATCTTTTCTTATTTTTAGTTTTTCTTATATTTTTTGAAGTTTCCTTTGCGTAATAGTCATTCATTATATTTTTAAATGCAACTGTATCACAATTTCTATCTAAAAAAGTATCAACATCATCTAATATAGCAATATATCTTATTTCATTTTCTGGAAAGTAGTTTTCTATATATCGCCCTGTTTCTATATAGTCCCTGCCCAGTCTTGATAAGCTTTTCGTAATCACCATATTAATTTTTTTGTTTTCAATATCTTTTATCATTCTTTTAAAACTTGGTCTATTAAAATTTGTGCCTGTAAATCCATCATCAATGTATTCTTCATATATTTTGTATTTATTTTCTTTAGCAAATGCCTTTAATATTTTTCTTTGATTTACAACACTTTCGCTTTCTTCTCTATCACCATCTTCCTTGCTTAAACGAATATAAATTGCGGCATTATATTCTTGATTATTTTCTTTTTCGATGTTCAAAATAGCCTCCTATCCATTATAAACACCTTGATATAGTTATAACGTATTTTTGCCTAAATATCAAGATTCATTAATGTTTTTAGTAATTTTATTTATTAGAATTTTTTCCATAATACTTTGAAAGCTCTCTCCATCCTTTTTGAATGCAACTGAAAAATTTATTTCACTACTGCTTTTATTGGGTTTTGCCTGTACATTTTCATTTTGGAAACACATCCTATAACCACCTCTTATACAATAACTATGTAAAAAAAATATTTTTATTCTTATACCTGAATTTTCAGATGGCACAAAATATTTAGCAGATGCCATTACTCTAGTAAATGAAAATCCCGAGCTTTTAAAAAATATGAATGATATTTATGAAATTATTTCAGAAAAATATTCTATTTCCAGCAAAACTGTAAAATGGGAAATTAGAAATTCTATTGATACTATAAATGTATTTTCAAATGAAATTTCCTCTATTTACTTAAAATTAAAATCTGAAAATAAAGATTTTGTTGAACATACAATAAAGCATTTGTATTCTATGCAAAATAGAAGATAGATTTCGTTATATAGAGTATTAAAATAAGATGTGAAAGTTTAATTTCTCACATCTTATTTTTTAGATTATACAGGTTAAAGTTACTATTTTTCATTAATTATAAATTTATGTATATCCCCTTACATTTCTCTAATAACTAAATAGAATCATAATAATACACATTTTCCAGCAAATCTTGATTAGGCAATTTAAAAATTCTAGTTTTTATAAATCTGCCACCAATATGCTTATAATATTCATTTGATGGATTTTCTTCTAAACAACCTATAATCATTCTGGTACAACCAAGTTTCTTTAATTCATCTATTCCTATTTCAGTTAGTTTTCTGCCAAATCCATTGCCTTTATATTTTTTTATCATAACATTTCTCTCCAATTTAATTAATTTCTTTCAATTTATAAATTGTTCATGTTATAAATATAGCACTCTAATATTAGCAAACACAACATTCACCAATTCGCATGTAGAGCAATCGATTTACAAACAATCCTCAAAAAAACAATTAAATGTTTCTAAAAACATATCAAGATAAAAATAATATACTATAAATTGACAAAAAAACTGTATGAATTATTTCGAAAAATTTTTTCGCTTTATTTCACACAGTTCATATTTTATTATTTATTTTGAGATAAAAATAAGATTTTAGAGAATATTTATCTGAAAATATATATTTTTTAATGATCGAGTATATCGATTTTCTCCAGAATTTACGTTATAAAGCTTACAAAGTTGAAATTTATAATTTTTTTAAAATTATAAGAACATCTACTTTATTTGTAAATATTCAAGATTCTGTATATATTAAATTTTTTATATTTATTATGCCTCTTTTAAACTATTTTCATTTAATAAAAAATCATAAATACTCATATATATTATTCCATCATCATCTTGCCATTTTATAAAATGATCATAAACTATCACAATTTTTTTGAAATTGTCTCCAACATTTAATAAAGATTGTGTTTCTTGTATTCTTTTTGAACTGTCTTCTATACTATAAGCAGACTGAATATAATATTTATCACTTCCTTTATTTACAACAAAATCGATTTCTAATTGTTTATAATCTTTTTTACCATTTTCCAATATAGCTCTTTTTTCAACTATACCTATATCGACATTAAACCCTCTTCTTCTAAGTTCAGTATAAATTATATTCTCCATTATATGAGTCTTTTCGGTTTGCCTATAATTTAATAAACTATTTCTAATGCCAATATCAACAAAATAATATTTTGATGGGGTTTCTATATATTTTTTACCTTTTATATCAAATCGTTTTGATTTTTCAATTAAAAATGCTTCTTCTAAATATTTTAAATATGAAGATATAGTCTTATCTGTTATATTTTTATTGCCTTTACTTACAAAAGTATTGTATAACTTCCTAGGATTTGTAAGTGAGCCAATACTTGATGATATAATTTCTATTAAAGTTATTAATTCTTCATCATTCCTTATATTATTTTTTTCAATTACATCATTTATATAAACATTATTTTTTTGAAAATTTAAATATTCAATCTTTTCTTCAGCAGTTTCAAAAGATGCAATCAATGGTAATCCTCCAAAGTTTATATATTCATTTAACCCTTTTGTTTCATCTCCACTTTCATATACTGACATAAACTCTGAAAAGCTTAATGGATATACTTTTATTTCATCACCACGACCTCTAAATTCTGTTATAATATCAGATGATAAGAATTTAGAATTGCTTCCTGTAACATACACATCAATATTAGTTTTCCTTAAAAAGCTATTTAATACGCTTTCAAATTTTTCCACTTTTTGTATTTCATCTAAAATAATATAATACATATCATTATCTTTAATTTTTTTCATAATATATTCATATAACTTTTTTGCATTTAAGTATTCTTCATTTTCAATTGAATCAAGTTCTAACTTAATAATATGATCTGCTTTTACACCACTACCTAATAAATAATCTTTAAAAATGGGATCTAATAAATATGATTTTCCACATCTTCTTATACCAGTTATTATTTTTATAAGCTTATTTTCTTTTTTTGATATTAATTTATTTAGATAATAATTTCTTTCTACTAACATAATATCCTCCACTTAAATATGATAATACTATTATACTCAATTATTTTGTTTTTATCAATATCTGTTACGAAAAAACTGTCTTTTTTCATTTTTTTCGGAGTTTAATTAGATTCTTTAATCGATTTTTTGGCGGGAGTTTGACACTTTCAAAATAAAAAATTCGATGTAAATATTTAAAATGCTTAATTTCTTTGTCAAATTTTTCTATTTTCTCTTGCGTACTTTCTCGTGATGTGGTGTAATGATAAATATAAAAATCAATTAGCTTTTTTGAGTAGGACATACACGCGAATACGCCGTTGCTTGCGGCAAGGAAGTTTATTTGTAATTATCTTTCAACCTTTTCTCCACTATAATGTAGAAAATAATAATATTGGATTTCTATAAATTCCATTTTTTTGTATGAATTCATTTATGTCTTTTGCCTCAATAAATTTAATTATATAATTTGACATTTTTTCTTTCAGCTCTTTTTCTTCTTCTGTTATTAATTTACCTGAAACACCATATAATTCAATCATTAGTTCTAATTCGTGCAAAGTAACTCCAAATAAATTAATACATGCTTCTTTTTTGTTTAATTTTCCGGATTTCAATTTTTCATTTAGTAAAACTTCATAGTTTTCCAAATCTTTAATATTTTTTGCTTCGCATTTATTACCAGATACCAAAGCAAATTCAAATTCAAAAATTGCTTTTTGCATAGTTTGAGCATCTTGTCCGATTATTGAAGATAAAATCCCACAATACTGCTTAAACTTTTCAAGTCTTAATGGATTTTTAACTATATTTAAGAATGTTGAAAAGCCTTCAAAATCGTATGTAATGAAATCGTTAATAGCTTCTTTACTAAAATTCTGCATAATTCTACTATCAAAAATTTCTAAACGACTAAGTGTGTGTACATTTAGATTCGGTCTATTTTTTATAAAATCGGGAGCATTATAAAAATTATAATAAGTGATTATTTTTTTCTTATAAATAGTTTTAACTGCAATCTTTGAAAGATATTTAATTTGCTATTCGCCTTAGAAATTTTTTCCATTTATTATTTACACCCCTTTTATTCTATCTCACCAATACACTTAACATTTTCCAATTTTCTTGATTTTTTTATCATAACATTTCTCTCCAATTTAATTAATTTCTTTCAATTTATAAATTGTTCATGTTATAAATATAGTACTCTAATATTAGCATACACAATATTCACCAATTCGCATGTAGAGAAATCGATTTACAAACAATCCTAAAAAAACAATTAAATGTTCCTAAAAATATATTAAGATAAAAATAAGATTTTAGAGAATATTTATCTAAAAATATATATTTTTTAATGATCACTATTACTTCAAGAATTTTTCTATATTAATATTTTCTATATAAAATTTTTCTATGTTTTTTTCAATTCTATTTTTTATTTTTTCATTATATTGTGCATTTTTTTCCATTTTAGATATATAAAATTTTATATTGTAATAATATTCCTCATT
>CAMJYG010000019.1 GCA_946409935.1 uncultured Clostridium sp.
TTTTTTCAAAGTCTTGACAATAGTGTTTTTTATTGGTAAATTATTTATAGAAAATTTATCTTTAAGTATATATCTTAAAGATAAAAAAGGTTCAAAATATTGACATATTAATTTTTTTAGGAACCTTGGTAGTAAAAAAGAAAGGAAGAGAAACAAGAGATGAGAAAAATTTTAAAAGAAACTAAAGGTATTACTCTTATAGCGTTAGTTTTAACCATCATAGTTTTATTAATATTAGCAGGAGTAACAATTGCCACATTAACTGGAGAAAACCGGAATTTTGTCACAAGCGCAAGATGCTAAAAAGGTAACAGAATATTTATCAGCAGAAGAAAAAGTAAAAGTAGAAGTAATGGGGAGTTACGGTATAAGCGGAGAATTAGAACTATCAAAATTAGTTGAAAATTTAGGACATGTAGGAACTGTAACTAAAGTAACATTTCCAGTAGAAGTAACAGTAGATGGAAAATCTTTTACAATAGGTGAAACAGGAGTAGTAGGAAAACCAATACAAACAATAAATACAAATAATTTAAAAGTAACAACAGTAGCAAACAAAGAAACAGAAATAACAAAAACATCAATAAATAAACCAGAAGAAGGAACACCTTTAGAAATAATATTTGATGTAAGTATAAGTGAAGGAACAATAACAGGAGTAAATAAAGGAACGTTAGTAGATGGAGAAGTAACCTACGATACAGATGGAACGGAAACAGAGGTAACATTTACATTTACATTATCAGGATTAGAAGATAATACCCCACAAACTGTAACAATAAAAAATTTAAGGAATTACTATAATATCAAATTATATGGAGTGGAAGTTAAATTAAATGGAGGAAGTGATATTACAGTAGGAAATGGAACAATAAAAGATAATTGGAAATTATTCTATATAGATGATAATGAAAAAGGATATGTGAATTTAATATATGGAGAATACTACCCAGCAAGTGTACAAACTGACCCTGATACAAATATTAATTCTGTTTGGATAGGAACACAAAGTTTTCCGTTCTCAGTAAATCAAGTTGGAGCAGAGAATAGATTATATTTGCTGAAATACCTAAAGAATAGTTTGAATTATAATTCAGAATCGAATCTAGATAATAATTCAACAAAAGGTGGATTTAAAAGTTGGAATGATTTACTTACTTCTTTAACATCGACTGGTAAAATTTTAGAAAATAAAACTATAGAGATTCAAGGTGCACCTAATATAACTATGTGGATACAGAGTTGGAATGAACAAGGATATACTAAATTGGCATTAGATGATGCTGGAAATACTGCAATTGGTTATAATATAAGATTAAATTCAGCAGTCGCAAACTCTAATGATGATTATAAAATTGATTTGAGCAGTTATTCTGGTTATAACGATACATTATATTTCCCATATAAAGGAATTATAGAAGGAAATATTAAGGAATATTGGTTAGCATCTCCGGGAGGTGGAAGCGAATATAGTATGTGTAGAGTATCATGCAAAACAGGCTTTATTGATTGTATACTTTGGGGAGACTATTCTACTCAAACATGTGCTAGACCAGTAATCTCGATTTTGAAAAATGATTTTAGAACGCTGTTTCCAAATATATATATAGATAAACGGAGAATAATTAATAATAAAAAAAATGTTTTCAAGACAATTATTTTTCGCGAAAAAATTGTACACTTATGTATACTAAAAACTGCTGGAAGCATTGATTTTTGGTTTTGAAATTGAAAACCATTAACTAGTAAACGCTCTCTTGGATTCAAGTTAACGTCGCTCTTGTGCTGTACATCTACATTGTACCACAAAAGTCACAGTAAAAAAAGGTTTTCGTTTATCGTGGTGATTTTTTAATTATGAGGGTCTAGTAACTAAAAATCACAATAGAAATGTGCAAATCTATTGTGATTTTTAGGGTAAAATATGGATATAGTTAAAAGTTTATAATTGATGAAGTCGAATTTTGGTAAAAGATGTTATATTACGTAAATTATTGCGATGAAAAGTTTAAAAAAACTATTGATATAAGAGTAAAAACATAATAAAATGCAGATACAAGAAAAATGTATCTGCATTTTTAAGTATGTCTATAATGAACCATAATTAATATCCTTTTTGTCATCATAATAAAACTAAATATTATAAAATTTATCATCTGTAAAACCCGCAAGCCAAGAGGGAGAAACTTTAAAATATTTGGCAATTTTATAAATTCCACTTGGTCCTATTTTGCAAATTTTTCCATTTGCATATTTACAAATGGTAGCTTTGGATTTAAAGCCTAGCTCTTTAGCCAAATAATCATAACTACATCCTGAATTTTTTATAAGTTCTTCTAATCTCTTTGTAAAAATCTCGTCCAACACAAATCCCTCCTACGATTAATATAATAAGATTATAACATTTAAATGAAAATTTGTAAATAAAAACTAACACTATTAATACGAAAAAAATATAAAATATGTAATTATATATTGACAAAAGATGGAAAAAATTATATCATGTTTCCATATAGGAAACGGAGGAATAAAATGGAGCCAAAAGTAGTAGGAAAAAGAATAAAAGAATTAATGCAAATTAAAAATATCACTTTAGAAGAATTATCAAAAAAATTAAATTTAAGTAAAAATATGGTTAAGAATAAATTAGAAGGAAATGATGAATTTTGCATATCAGAAATGGCAAAAATTAAAGAGATATTTAAACTTGATCTTAAAGAATTTGATGATTTATTTTTTGGTGAGAATACCAAAACGACATGCAATATGTAAAAGTAAACATATTTTATAACTAATCACGGTTAAGCAGGACAACGGAATTTTAAGGATGACTGGTAACCCTATTGTATAAAATTGAATTTCAAGCATATATTTTAATATATAATTCTGTGTTTGAAATTTTATGTTAAATTTTTGCTTTAGAAAGGAATGTTATTAAAAATGAGTGAAAGAAATAAAATACCAATAACTGTTCAATTATTAATAATTAAAGAAAACAAAATACTATTAATGAAAAGAATTAATACAGGATATGAAGATGGAAAATACAGCCTTCCAGGTGGACATGTTGAGGCAAATGAAGAAATAAGGAAAACAGCAATAAGAGAAGCCAAAGAAGAAATTGGAATTCAAATTAATAAAGAGGATTTGGAATTATATAAAGTTTTAAACAGAAAAATAAAAGAGGGAGGCGAGTATGTAGACTTTATATTTAAAGTTAAAAAATGGAATGGAAATATTACAAATGAAGAAAAAGATAAATGTGAAAAAATTATATGGAGTGATATAGATAAAATTCCAGAAAATATATTGGATTTTATTCCTGAAATATTAAAAGAAAATAATTCTATATATGTTCCATATAATTGGGAGGACTAAAATTATAAATAAGAAAAGGAAGTGGAATCTATATGAAGAAAATTACTAATGCAATTATTACTTATGATACAGAGTGTGATACATATGATATAAAATTAAGAAACCCATTATCAGTATGCTGGCAGATTACAACTAAGTGTAATCTTAATTGCAAATATTGTTTATCAAATTCCGGTACAAAAGGTGAATATGGATTAAGCACTAATGAAGCTAAAAAGGTAATTAATGAATTAGGAAAGCTTGGTATTAATCGTTTAGATTTTACAGGAGGAGAACCTTTAGTTAGAGAAGATATAGGAGAATTAATTGAATGTTCAAAGGAAAATAATATAAATACAATTATTACAACAAATACAACATTATTAAATGAAAAAAATATTGAATATTTGAAATTAGCAGATTTAGTACAAATCAGCATAGATGGACCAGAAGAAATACATAATGAGCAAAGACAAAAAGATGTATTTAATAAAACTATAGAAAATATAAAAAAATTAAAGAATGAGGGTTGCAAAATAAGGTTGAATAGTTTTATATATAATTCTAACAAACAATATGTTGAATATCTAATAAACCTATCAAAGGATTTGGAATTATTTTCTCACTTGTTTATTATATTTACCCCTCAAGGTAGAGGAAGAGAACATTTAGAAGAAATTATACCAGAAGATGAAGTAGAAGAAATAAAAGAAAAAATAATAAATCACAGAATTTTAGAAAAAAGAAATATAAGATTGTATGATTATCATGAATATATGCATTCTTGTGTATTACTTACACCATTAGGAGATGTTATATCTCAGGGATTTTATGAGGAAGAATCAATAAAAGTTGGAAATATATTAGAACAACCGCTAGAAGAAATATTTGCAAATGAAATATTTGACCATCCAACACATGTATTGCATTACTTACAAAGGAGGGCTAAAGTTTGAACATAAAAACAGACAATACTATGCTTTCAAATGGCATAATTATAAAAAATAAGTTTTTTCCAAAAAGAAATTTACAGTCAGGTACCTTAAGAATAGTTTTAACAACCAAATGCAATTATCTTTGTAAATATTGTTTTGCTGAGGGTGAGGCTAATAAAAATAATAGAATAGTTGATATAGAAAAATTAAAGAAAATTCTAAAGGTAGCAAAAGAATTTGGAATAAATAAAATAAAACTAACTGGTGGAGAGCCTTTGTTATATCCAGATATGGAAGAATTATTAAGCTATATTAGAAAAATAGAAATTCCTTATGTGGATTTAACTACAAATATTTCTTTATTAAATGATAAAAATATTAAAATTTTAAACAAATATAGTGTAAATGCAATAACACTTAGTCTTAATACATTAGATGAGGAAAAATTTGAATATTTAAGTGGTTTTCAGAATTTTGATATTATAAGAAATAATTTAAGAAATACTATTCAACATTTTAAAGGTAAGATAAGAGTAAATTGTGTTGTTTTTGATGAAAGATATGATGAAGAGGATTATAGGGAAGTAATTACATTATGTAAGCAGAACAATTTAGGGTTAAGAATAATAGAACCTTCTAGGGTAGATGGCCTTGAAATAACTTATAATAAAGAAAAATTTCATGAATTGATTAATAAATTAAAAATGGAATCCGAAAAAATAATTACTTCTGATTGCACATCAGTTGAATATTTATTTTTTGGAAAATGGTATATAACAATTATGCATAGTTTGTGTGACAATAAACATTGCGAAACATGTCCAAAATATATGTATATACGAGTTACATCAGATTTAAAATTAAAACCATGTTTATCAAGAAGAGATACAGAAGTTTCTATAAATATGGAAAGTGAAGAAACAATAGAACAAGCTTTTATAGAGGCTATAAATTATATGGGAGTTGGTGTTCAATATGAAAATGTCTAAAAAAGAAGGATTAGAAACACTTAAAATGCTGGGCATTCCATCAGTAGAGTTAATAGACCCTAATTTATTGGATGAAAATAGTCATATTTTAAGAGAAGGACTAAGTGTTAGAACGTCACCTAAAAATGATATGCAAAATAATACAAGTTTACCATCTATACATAACTGTAAAGATTTAAATGAAATTAGAGAGTTTATAAAAAGATATCAAAGAGATTACCATATAATTGTTCATAAAACTGTTAAACCAGAAATATTAGGTTCAATATCTAAATATCAATTATCTCAAGAAGATGAAAGATTGATAATAGAGCTTTTCGAGGATTTTGTAAAAAGAAAAGCAGGAATTATTAAAAATAGAGCTACTGTACCAGTAATTGGTGAAAGAATTATGGCAAGCAGAATGGAATTAAATGAAGCAAACAAAGATGATTTTTCAACATTTTCAAAAGTACTACAGGGAGTAAGGAAAATGCCGTTTCAAACATTTGATGCAGAATTTGTTGTAGAAAATGGACAGGTTTGTTTTACAGATTTAACAATACAAAGCCCTGTAGATATGCAGTTTATTGAAAATATTAGAAAACCAGAAAATAAAGCAAGTGTAAAAATGCATTAAACATAATTGTAATTAAAAAGAATAAGGCAGAAATGATAATTTTATTTAAGAGATGAAAGTGACTTAGAATATATTGTTACAGTTCAGTAACAATATATCTAGAAGTCCGCGCGAGTGATTAGTTATAAAAATTTTGTATTGGCTCGGGGGACCGTTCAATGATTTACAAAAGTTCGAAGAACTTTTGGCTAAATCATTAGAATGGGGAGAATGAAAAAATTTTTATAACTAATCACGGTTAAGCAGGATAATGAAATTTTAAGTTACCGAACTGTAACAATATATTATTATTCCTGTCTTTTAAGCTTGCAAAAATAATAAAACATGGTATAATATTTAAAACCAAAACAAGGAAATTAGGTGTTAACATGCTAGAAAAAATAAACTCACCAGAGGATGTAAAAAAATTAAATATTGAAGAAAAGAAAAAATTAGCTGAAGAAATAAGAAAATATATATTAGAAGTAGTATCTAAAAATGGTGGACATCTCGCTTCGAATTTAGGCGTAGTGGAGCTTACAATTGCTTTACATAGCGTATTTGATTTGCCAAAAGATAAAATTGTTTGGGATGTAGGGCATCAGACCTATGTTCATAAAATAATAACTGGAAGAAGAGAAGAATTAAAAAATATTAGAAAATTAAATGGAATAGCAGGATTCCCAAAAACTAAGGAATCTGAAACAGATTGCTTTAATACAGGCCATAGCAGTACATCTATCTCTGCTGCATTAGGCATGGCAAGAGCTAGAGATTTAAAAGGTGAAAAAAATGATGTATTAGCTGTAATTGGTGATGGAGCTTTAACAGGTGGAATGGCATTAGAAGCATTAAATGATGCAGGATATAGTAACACAAAGCTTACTGTTATTTTAAATGATAATGAAATGAGTATATCAAAAAATATTGGTGGATTAAATATGTTTCTAAGCAAGCTAAGGACAAAAAAGACATACAAAAATTCAAATGTATCTATAAAAAAGATTTTAAATAAAATTCCACTAATAGGAAAGCCTTCTGTAAGGGCTATTCAAAGAATAAAAAGAAGTATTAAACAATTAATAATACCTAAAATGTTTTTTGAAGATATAGGGTTTAAATATTTAGGACCTGTTGATGGACATAATATAGAAACTTTAGAGGCATTATTAAAAATTAGTAAACAATTAGATGAACCTGTACTTATTCACGTTTTAACTAAAAAGGGAAAAGGCTACAAAATTGCAGAAGATAATCCAGATAAATTTCATGCAACAGGTCCATTTGACATTGAAACAGGAAAAAGCAAAAAGCCAAAATCTAAAGACTATTCTAAAGTATTTGGAGATAAGCTTATAGAACTTGCAAAGAAAAATGAAAAAATAGTAGCTATAACTGCTTCCATGAAAGATGGAACAGGACTTACGGATTTTGCTAAAGAATTTCCACAAAGATTTTTTGACATAGGTATTGCAGAGCAACATGCTGTTGGACTAGCTGCTGGAATGGCAAAAGAGGGAATCATTCCTGTAGTTCCAATATATTCATCATTTTATCAAAGGGCTTATGATCAGGTAATTCATGATATAGCAATACAAAATTTACCAGTAGTTTTATGTGTTGATAGAGCAGGTGTTGTTGGAGCAGATGGTGAGACACATCAAGGTACATTAGATATGGCATTTTTTAGATTAGTTCCAAATTTAACAATAATGGCACCAAAAAACTTTAAGGAATTAGAAGATATGATAGAATTTGCAATTAATTTAAACAAGCCAGTAGTAATAAGGTATCCAAGAGGTGGAGAAGATAATTATAAAATGGAGAAAGAAGAAAAAATCAATCTAGGAAAAGCAGAAATATTAAAAGAGGGAAAAGATGTTACAATTGTAGCTATAGGAAAAACAGTTGCAAGAGCAATGAAAGTTGCAGAAAAGATAGAAAAAATTGAAAAATCTGCAGACGTAATAAACGCAAGATTTTTAAAGCCATTTGACAAAGATACAATAAGAAAATCTATAGAAAAAACAAAATATGTTATAACAATAGAAGATGGAACAATAATAAATGGGTTAGCTACGTCAATTAAGGAGCTTATAATTGAAGAAAAGATAGAAAATGTGAAAGTTCAAAATTATGCATATCCAGATAAATTTATAAAACATGGAAGTGTAGAAGAATTAGAAATAGTATATGGTGTTGATGAAGAAAGGATTTATAATAATTATGAATAAACAAGATTTATTAAATGAATATAAAAGACAAGAAGATAAGATGTGTTTATCTAAAATACTAGATAAAATTGAGGCATCCAAAATAAAAGAAAAGATTGAAACTACTGATTTTTTAGATATGTACCAAGTAGCATTAGTAGAAAATTTCTTAAGAAAAATTAAATTTGAAAACTATAAATTATATGGTGGATATGAAGAAGCTGAAAGAAAGGTTGCAATCATATATCCTGACAAATATGATGAAAAAATGCTAGAAAAAAACTATGGTAAAATACTAAAAATAGTAAGAGTACTATTGCCAGAAGAAGAGTATGGAAAATTTGCACATAGAAATTATTTAGGTGGGATAATTAAGCTAGGACTAAATAGAGAAAAGGTAGGAGATATATTGGTATCAGATGAAGGTGCAGATATTATTACTGTAGAAAATTTTGCAAATATCCTAAAAGAACAATTACCATCATTAACAAGATTTGAAGCTAGCAATATTGCCATAGAAGGAATTCAAAATATTAAGAAAAAAGAGATAAAAATAGAAGAAGTTAAGATAATAGTCCCTTCTTTAAGACTTGATAATATAGTTTCTGATTTAGCAAGAACTTCAAGAAGTAAAGCTGTTCAAATAATTGACCAAGAAAGAGTTTTTATAAATGGGCAAAATGAAACAAAGCCATCAAAGCAAATAAAACTGAATGATATTATTACAATTCGAGGAAAAGGTAGATTTGTAATTAAGTCATTTGACGGTACTACTAGAAGCGGAAGAACCGTTGTTGTAATTGAAAAGTTTGTCTGAATTTTATCACGGTAATTTAATCGATTATTACAAAATTGTAGCTAAACAGATTACAGACAGAAATTTAGAAATGTAGAGAAGTGTAGGGGCGATTTTAATCGCCCGATTTTATTGTATTTTTTATTTCAATTCAACGACAGTAACACCCATTTCACCTTCACCAAAAGTACCCATACGATAAGATTTTACATGTGGGTGTTTTTTTAAAAATTTATGAATGCCTTCTCTTAATTTTCCAGTACCTTTACCATGAACAATTCTTGTTGTTTGTAGTTTTGCTAGGCTACAATCATCTAAAAATTTATCAATAATAAATATTGCTTCTTCAACAGTCATTCCAATAACATTAATTTCAGTTTTGGCAGTTCTAGATTTAGAAATACTACTATAAGAGGTACTGATATTATTTTTTTTATTTCTAGAATTATCTAAATGATTTGAATTGTTAATTTTTTCTAAATATTTAATATTTATATTTGTTTTTAAATTTCCTATTTGTATTTGAACATCATTAGATTTTGAAACATGAGATGAAACAATAATGCCTTTTTGTCCAAAAGTGGTAACAAATACTTCTAAATTAGGTTTTATATCATCTATACTAATCGGATTGGATTGAGTTTTAACAGAAGAATTTGTGAGCTTGATATCTTTAATTTTATCTGTTAATTTGTTTCGTAAATTATCTAAGTTTTGTGTATTAGAAATTTGATGGAGTTGCTTTATAACATCATTTGCTTCTTCTTTAGCATCTAATAATATATTTCTTGCTTGAATTTTAGCATTGTTAATTATATTTTGTTCCTGTAATTTTAATTCATTATTGTCTCTTTCTAATGATTTTCTTAAATCTGTAATTTTAGATAATTCTTCTTGAATTTCTAATTTTTCTTTTTCAATTAATATTTTATCATCATAAATATTTTTTAGTAAATTTTCGATATCTATTTCTTTAGAATTCATCTTTGATTTTGCATTTGACAAAATTTCTTCACTTAATCCTAATTTTTTACTTATTTCAAAAGCATTACTTTTTCCAGGAATTCCAACTAATAATTTATAAGTAGGGCTTAATGTGGAAATATCAAATTCTACAGATGCATTTTTAAATCCTGGTGTTACTAAAGCATATTGTTTTAATTCTTGGTAATGTGTTGTGGCTATAGCTAAGTTTCCAATTGACTTAAAATAATCTAAAATACTAATTGCAAGATTAGCTCCTTCTAATGGGTCTGTTCCAGAACCTAATTCATCTACTAAAATTAGAGAATCTTTAGTTGCTTTTTGTGTTATTTCTACAATATTGATTATATGAGAAGAAAAGGTACTTAAAGAATCACTTATGCTTTGGTCATCCCCAATATCAGCAAATATATTATCAAAAACATATATGCTAGAATTTTCATCACATGGTATGTTTAGTCCACTGCAAGCCATGCAAGTAAGTAATCCAACAGTTTTTAATGTTACAGTTTTTCCGCCTGTATTTGGCCCTGTTATTAATAATACAGAAAAGTCATTTCCTAAACTTAGAGTTATTGGAACAACCTTTTGAGAATCTATTAAAGGGTGTCTTGCATTTTTTAGATTAATTTCTTTTTTGGTATTAACTTTTGGCGTAATAGCTTTAATACTTCTTGAATATTTTGCTTTAGCAAAAATAAAATCTAATTTTCCAATTAAATTAATATCTTTTTCAAGTTCGCTTGTATAAGGAAAAAACATTTTAGATAATTCTTGCAAAATTTTCTCTATTTCCAATTCTTCTTCAATTTTTAATTTAGATAATTCATTATTCATTTCGAATACAGAAATAGGTTCTATAAAAACTGTAGAACCAGCATTAGAAATATCATGGATAAATCCCTTTATTTGAGTTCTATATTCCTCTTTTACTGGAATAACAAATCTATCATTTCTAATTGTAACAATATTTTCTTGAATGTATTTTGAATAAGATGAAGAATGTATTAAATCATTTAATTTGGTTCTAATATCTTGTTCTATTTTTATTTTTTGTTTTCTAATATTTTTTAAATCTTTAGAAGCACTATCATCAATAGTGTTTTCGTCTATAATACAAGAAAAGATTTTATCTGTTATCAATTTATTAGAATATAATTCTGAAAATAAATCGTTTAAAATTGGATAATTAGAAGTATCTAAAAAATCTGCATTAAAATAATCTTTTAATTCCTGTGCTAGTTTAAAAATAATTCCTAAATTTAAAAGAGATTTGGCGGTTAATGGTAGATTACTTTCTAATTGTTTTAGTTCTATATCTATATCAGAAATCTCACGGAAATTTGGAATAGAATTTACATATGTTAAATTCACTGCTTCTTCAGTTTCTGCCAAAAGGCTAGAAACAATGCTTGAATCATTATAAGGAGATAAACTCTTAGCAAGGCTTTTCCCAATATATGTTGAACAATAGCTGCTTAAAGTTTCTAATATTTTATTAAATTCTAATTTGTTTAAAGAATTTTGATTCATAAATATTTACGTTCCTTTCTAAAAACAAAATTTATTTTATACAATAACATTTTTTTTTATAGTGTAAGCTAATTATACAAACAATTTGATTGGGAGTCAATGATAAAATGTAACATTTCAAGGAAAAATGGTGTGGATATAAGAAAAAGCCCCAGACTCTTTCGAGAATGAGGCTAGTAGGTTGTGCCAGCGTTCATATTACAAAAAAATCAGTAAAATAATTGCAAAAAAGAGAAAACTATGATATAAAGGATACAAGTAAAATTTTATAAAAATGCATACAGAAAATGAGGTGGAAGAATGATAAAGGCATATGCAAAATCAGATGTAGGTAAAGTTAGAGAAATAAATCAAGATTGTTTTTACATATCTGATTCACTAGATGAGATACAATTGTATATGCTTGCTGACGGAATGGGTGGATACAACGGCGGTGAAATAGCAAGTAATCTTGCAATACAAACTGCAAAAAGTTATATAGAAAACAACTTTAATGAAATAGAAAAAGATAAAGATAGCATAATTCAGCTGGTTGCAAGTAGTATGGAATATGCTAATATGGTGGTATATGAAAAAGCAAAAGAAAACAAAGAATTAGAAGGAATGGGTACTACTTTAGAAATTTGTTTAATATATAATAATAAGGCGTTTATAGGTCATGTTGGAGATAGTAGAATATATAGAATAAGAAAAGAATTTATGCGAAAGCTAACACAAGATCATAGTTATGTACAAAAATTAGTTAGAGAAGGTACAATTACTCAAGAAGAAGCAGCACATCATCCACAAAAAAATATGCTTATGAAAGCTTTAGGTTGTAATGCTTTTGTAGAGCCAGATGTTATGGTAAAAGGCTTTTTAAAGGATGATATTTTAGTTATTAATTCGGATGGTTTAACTAACTTAGTACCACAAGAAGTAATATTTAACCTAGCAAAAAAAGATATAGAAAGAGCACCAAAAGAATTAATAGAAATAGCGAATCAAAATGGCGGATATGATAACATTACAGTTATTATTGTAAAAAATATATAGAAAAAAGAAGAAAAAGTACATAAATAAATATATCAATTATAAGGAATTGTTATTGTTTAGCTATATGTAATTAATCATTTTAAAAAAGGCAATGCAATTTTAACGATGAACGGTAATAAATAATGTGACTAAAGAAAGGAATGTTATAAAATATGAATATAGAAGGTAAGCTATTAGGGAGCAGGTATGAAATTATAGAGAAAATAGGCAATGGCGGAATGGCTACTGTATATAAAGCAACAGATAAAGTATTAAAAAGAAATGTAGCAATTAAAATATTAAGAGATGAATTTACAACAGATGAAGAATTTATTAGAAGGTTTGAGGTTGAGGCTCAATCTGCTGCAAGATTAGCACATGCAAATATTGTTTCTATTTACGATGTAGGTGTTGAAGGGAATTTATATTATATAGTAATGGAATTAATACAAGGAAAGACTTTAAAAGAAATTATAATTGAAGAAAGAGGACCATTGCCATGGAAATGGTCAATAAATGTTGCTATTCAAATCGCTTCAGCATTAGAAATGGCTCATAGAAACAATATTGTACATAGAGATATAAAACCGCATAATATAATAATAACAGAAGATGGAGTAGCTAAAGTAACTGATTTTGGTATAGCTAAGGCAGTTTCAAATTCTACTATAACATCATTTGGAACAACAATTGGTTCTGTTCATTATTTTTCACCTGAACAAGCAAGAGGTGGTTATACAGATGCAAAATCAGATATTTATTCCTTAGGTGTTGTAATGTATGAAATGATAACTGGAAGAGTACCGTTTGATGCCGATACACCAGTTTCTGTTGCATTAAAGCATATGCAAGAAGAACCAGTTGAACCTATTGAGTTAAATCCGAATATTCCAACATCAATTAATAAAATAATTATGAAAGCATTGCAAAAAGAAATGACATTAAGATATCAATCTGCCACTGAAATGCTGATAGATTTGAAGAAGGCATTAAAAGATCCAGATGGTGATTTTGTTGAAGAATTACAGTATGATCCTACTGCAAAAACTCAGGTCCTAAATAATCAAGAAATTAATGAACAAAGAAAAAATAGCAATGTAAAGAATTCAAAAAAGGAAGGTAAATTTAAAAAGTTTATAAAAAATCATAAATTTTTTGCTACTTTTGTAGGTCTTGTTTTACTTTTTGTATTGAGTTTAGGAACAACATTATTTGTATTAAATATAACAAATCCGCCAGAGGTTGCAATGCCTAATATAGTTGGTTTATCAAAGGATGAAGCAAAAAAGAAAATAGAAGAAGCAAAATTAGTTTTTGAAATAGAAAAAGAAGATTACAATAAAGATATACAAGAAGGATTTGTAATATCTCAAAATCCTATTTATATGGAAAAATTCAATAAAGTAAAAGAAGGAAGCACTGTTAAGGTTGTTGTAAGCAAAGGACAGGAAAAAGCTACTGTACCTAATGTAAAAGGAAAAGGAAAAGAAGATGCTATAAAACTTTTAGAAGATTCTAAATTAAAAGCAGAAATAATAGAAG
Organism: uncultured Clostridium sp.; assembly: GCA_946409935.1. Lineage (GTDB taxonomy): Bacteria > Bacillota > Clostridia > TANB77 > CAG-508 > CAG-269. Next base: position 13,962 of record CAMJYG010000019.1, read on the forward strand.
AAAACAGCAAAACTGTAAAAGAGGGGTTTGTTGTAAGCCAAGAAACTGATCCTGATACAGAAGTGTTTGCAGGTGATGTTGTAAAAATTCATGTAAGTAAAGGTATAGAAAAAGCTGAAGTGCCAGAAGTAATTGGAAAAACAGAAGCTGAAGCAAAAGAAATATTAGAAGAAAATGGATTTATAGTTATAATTGTTCCTCAAGAAGATAGTTCAAAAGAAAATGGAGTAATTTTAAAACAAGGTATAGATGCTGGAAAAACAGTAGAAAAAGGAAGTAGTATTACAATAACTGTAAATAGTTTTGAAGCTTCAAAATCAATTACTGTAAGTATGAATATTAAAGCTATAACACGTGGATATACAGAAGAAAAAGTAAGTACAGAAAATACGAACAAAGCCGAAGATGACAATAATACCGCAAATACACAAAATACATCAAATACTTCAAGTAGTAAAGAGAAAATTGCTAAAACAGTAAGTATAACTTTAAAATCTGGAAATACAACAGTTTATTCTGATTCTGGAGTTGATAAAAATACGACAAATAAAACAACTACAATTAGCGGAAAGGGTTCAGCAGACTTAACTTTAACAATAACAGATTCAAATAATGGTAGTTGGACTAGAACTAAGACTGTAAACTTTAGTAATGAAACATCTGTAAATTTTGAATAAATTTAAACAACTTTTATTAGAAGCAATAATACTGGAAGGAGTAGATTTCTAATACTTTATCACATCTATATGATGAAGAGACTTCAAGAGAAATTTATGATGACATCAAAGAACATTATCTATTAGAATTTAAAAAATTAATACAAAAATTAAGCTAAAAAAGAATGGCGTAGCCCATTCTTTTTGATATGGTTAAGCAGGACAACGAAATTTTAAGATTGGCCGGTAACGCCTTGAGAAAGGAATGATACTTATAATGCAAGGTTTAATTGTAGAAAATACCGCAAATTTGTATAAAATAAAAGTAAAAAATATTAATAAAGAAAATAATCTAGAGAAAATTAATATATCAAATGAAATATATAATGCGACAGCAAGGGGAAAATTTAAACAGAATGAAATAATACCTGTTGTTGGGGATATAGTAGAAATAAGTGTTATAGACGAAGAAAGCAAAACAGCAGTAATAGAGAAAGTTGAAGAAAGAAAAAAATATATAAAAAGACCTAAAATGGCCAATATAACGCAAATAATTTTTGTAGTATCTAGTAAAGATCCAAAACCTGATTTACTAATGTTAGATAAACAATTAGCTTTTGCTGAATTTATAGGAATAAAATGTTTAATAGTATTAAATAAAATTGATTTAGATTATAATAGTGAATTTGTAAAAATAAGAAGCACATATCAAAAAATAGGATATTCTGTAATTGAAACTCAGGCTAAATCTCAAATAGGAATTTGTGAACTTAAGCAGAAATTAGAAGGTAATATAAATGCTTTTTCTGGAAATTCTGGAGTTGGAAAATCAACACTAATTAATGGGATTTTTAATCGTAATTTAACAGTTGAAGGAGAGATTAGCCTAAAAAATAAAAAGGGGAAAAACACAACAACAACTGTAAAATTATACGAAATTGATGAAAATACATATATAGCTGATACACCCGGCTTTTCTACATTTGATATATCAGAAATAAATAGTCAAGATTTAGCTAAGTATTTTAAAGAGTTTAAAAATAAAATTGATGATTGCGAATTTGTAGGCTGTACCCATATAAAAGAAGAAAAATGTGGTATAAAAGATGGTATAAAAAATGGAGAAATAAGCCAAGAAAGATATGAAAGATTTTGTAAAATTTATGAAGAATTAAAATTAAAGGAGGAAAGGAAAAAATGGTAGAAATATCAACATCTATATTATCTGTAGAAAATGGAAAAGAATCTGAAACATTCTTTAAATTGGAGGCTGCAAAAACAGATTATTTTCACATTGATGTAATGGACGGAAAATTTGTAGAAAAGAATACATATAACAAAATGCTAGAATATTCATCATATATTAAAAGAATTTCAAATTTGCCATTGGATGTGCATCTAATGGTAGAAGATATAAAAGTAGCAATAAATGATTTTTTAGCTGTAAGGCCTAATATAATAACATTTCATTATGAAGCATGTAAAGATAAAAATGAAGTTTATGAATTGATAAATTATATTAAAGAAAATAATTGTAGAGTTGGAATCTCTGTAAAGCCTAACACAAAAATAGAAGAAATATATGAATTTTTACCATATATACATCTATGTTTAGTAATGACAGTTGAACCGGGAAAAGGTGGACAAACTCTTTTATCAGATATGGTACAAAAAATTGTATATTTAAAAAAGTTTGTAGTACAGAATAATCTTGATATTGAAATTGAAGCAGATGGTGGAATTAATCTAAAAACAGCGCCAGAAGTTAGAAATGCAGGAGCAGATATTTTGGTTTCTGGAACAGCTATTTTAATGGCTAATAATTATAAAGATATTATTGATGAATTAAAAAAATAGTAACAACATATTAACTATCAACCGATAAGGTTACAGTTCAGTGACAATATAAGAAAATAAGGTCTGTAAAATTGTTGAAAATTTAGCAGAAATTTGTTATAATATAGAAAATAATAAGAAACTGTGCTAAAAAGGGGAGGAAAACAGTTATGAGTAGGATGAAAACATTATTAAAATATGCATTATGGATAATAGCTTTTTTTATATTATCTGATTTTTTAATTGAAGTAGGTTTAAATTGTAATTATAAAAAAATAGAAAGAAAAGATGAGATTTCACAGGTATATATTTATCAAGCAGAAGCTACAAAAGTTAATGGTAGAGTAAGAGGATTTATAAAAAATTCACGGTTCAGAATTAACAGGTAAATATGTAAAATTAGAGTTTTATTCAAAAAGGGATGTATTTTTGGGTAAAAAGTATATTGAAATCACACAAAATGATAAAGATGAAAAACAGCCATTTGAGATGTTTTTTAAATTAAATGATGTAAGTTATTATAAAACTTCAATAACTGATAAAGTGGACGAAGGAGAAATAGAATTATTACCAAAAGATTTAACTAAGCCAGAAATAATTTTAGGAACAGCACTTGCATTTTTATTTTTCTGGGGATAATTGAAATAAATTTAAAAATATTTTTGAAGCAAGAAATATATAGGTTTGTATTAAATTTATATATTTCTTGCTTTTCTATTGCGTAAAAAGGGCCTCACTTTACGTATTTTTTGGTTGTACATTTAAAGTAATATTATTTGAATAAATTACCATACCAGGTTTTGCTCCATTAGGTTTTTTTACATATTTTACCTCACATACATCAACAGGTACATTTGATGAATTACGGGATTTACTATGATATGCCACTATTTCTGAACATTTTATTAATATATCATTATTTGGTTTTAAATTAGAGTTTAATTGCAAAACTGCATGGCTTCCATGAATATCTTTTGTATGAAACCACAAATCAGTTTTTTTCGCATATTTTAATGTTAGATAATCATTTTCTTTATTATTTCTGCCTACTAAAAGCGTGAAATTATCTACAGTATATTTTAGTGGATTAAAAGATACTGTTTTATTTTTTGTTAGGCTAGATTTTTTTATTTTGCTATTTTTCTTCTTTTTATAAGTATCAGTCTTTTCTTTAAATATTACATTTTCAGATATTTCTTCAAAAATTTCAGATACTTCTTCAATAGAATTACAATTTTCCAATTCGTAAACAATGCTTTCAATATAATTCAATTCATCTATTGTTTCCTGTTTTTGAGTTCCAACTATTTCTAAGGTGTTTTTTAATTTATTATATTTTTTGAAATATTTTTTTGCATTTACTGAAAGATTATATTTATTATCTAGCGGGATATTAATAATTTTATTGTTATCATAGTAGTTTTCAAGTTCTATACAAGGCATATTTTCGTTTTTAAATCTATATAAATTTGCCGTAATAAGCTCACCAAATAGTTTATAGGTATCCATATTTTCACATTCTTTTAATTTTTCATTTATATTTAAAAGACGCTTATTATATTTTTTTAGTATATCTAAAATGATTTTTAAAACACTATTGCGATAGGCTTTAAATTCTTCTGATGTTTCTTTTTTATAGTAAAAATCATCAATAAAAAAATTTAGAGAGAAATTTGTATATGAGGAACAAGGCACTAAAATATAATCATTTTTATTATTTTGATTAACGATATCAAATTTTAAATTCATATTATCTGTATTTGAGATAATTTCTTGAATATATAAAAATATTTTTTTAAGGTTATCATTTTCAATTTGTTTAATATTTAATTTATTCAAACTTTCTTCTATAAAACTTTTACTAATTCCATTAAATGTATTACTAATATGCTTAGAAATGTTAAAAATGTTTATATCTTGAGGCAAGTGTTTAAAAAAATCCTCAAAAGTTAAACAGTCAAGAAAATTCAATTTTTCAATAACAGGATATATATATTTTGCATGAGGTGTAATAGTTCTAGTGCTATCCTCATTATTTATATGACGCAAACTGTCAATAATATTGTTTTCCTCATCTAATAAAATGATGTTACAATGTTTTCCCATAAGTTCAATAACTAATTTTTTATAAATAATGTCGTCAATATCATCAAATCCTTCAAATTCAATTGTCACAACTCTTTCTAAATTATTTGTAATAATATTTTTTATATGAAGACCGAATTAGGTTTTTTCTTAAAACCATACAAAAATTTGGAGCTATTTTTGGATTAGGTTTAGAATGAGTTGTCAAATTAATTCTATAATATTGTGAATCTGTGCAAATATTTAATGCATAATTTTTGTAATTTAAGTAAAATCCAATTAATATATTATTTTGATTTGGTTGAAAAATTTTATCTATTCTGCCACCTTTTAGTTGTTGTAATTCAGAACAGATTGCTTTTGTAACAATTCCATCAAAGGCCATAAAGTCACTTCCTTTATTTTTTTATACAATGGTTACAATTTACAGCTGATAAAACTTTAAGCCCGCGCCAGCAATTACTATATAATTTTGCGACCCAAGTGGTTATCGCTTGGAGGTGCCTGAAAAATTATATAGTAATTGCGCTAGGCAGGGCAGACTATTTTTAAAGATGTGAATTGTAACATACAATGTTATAATAGCATAAAAATATAAAAAAATCTATTGATTTAAAATTTTTAACAGTATATAATGTTAATACTTGTTACAATTCATAGCCGAGTAATACACTAATAAAAAGGTATTATATCAGTATTTATCTAAAAATATCGGTTACATTACACAATAAATGGTAATGAAGGGATGAAATTTAGTTTGAAAAAATAATTGGTAAATTCTTTTTCAAACAATATGTGTGCCTTCAAAACAAAGTGTGAAAGGAATGGAATTTAATATGGAACCAGAAAATATAAATAAACTATATGAATTAATAAAAAGTATAAAAGTTACTGAAAAGAATAAAAATATTATAGAAGAAATAAAAGAAGATATAAAAAATAATGATTATAAAAGTGCAATTCAAAAAATAAAACAAATGAATAGCAGTAAAGACGACGAAGAAGAATTAGAACAACAAGAAGATGAAAACGAGTCTAGATTTGTACAAAAAAAACAAGAAGAAGCTATGTATCCTGAGAAAATAAGTAATCCTGAATTAGAACAAGTTTATATAGGTTTATTGCTCAGCAATCCAAAACAGATTGTTAAATATTACTTTATTTTTGAAGAATGCTTTTTTGAAGATGATAGCATTTTAAATATTTATAAAAGCATATTATTTACTGAAGGAAGTAAATACACACCTGAAATTGCAAAAAAAGGATTTAATTTTGCTAAAGAAGACGAAGGTGTTCAAAAGTTAAAGAAAGAGTTGAAGGCAAAAGTAAAAGATAAAAAATATGACATGGAAAAGGTTTATATAGAATTAAAAAAATTATTTATACTTAGAAAGAATTATTTAGCAATACCCATAAAAAATATACAAGATGCTGTAGTAGATATAAGTACATATAAACTTTATAATAGAATGTCGGTAGAAGAAGTAAGAGATGCTATAACACAAGTAAATGATACAGAAAAATTTAAAAGGGCAATATTAAACAAGGAATTGACAGATTTTTTAGAATTAGGAGAAAATAATTTAACAAATGGGCTTCCATTACCATTTCATATACTAACAGAAGTTTTTAAAGGAATAAGAAAAGGAGAAACAATGGCTTTTGCAATGCCATCAAACTCAGGAAAAAGCAGATTTACTATAGATATTGCAGCACATGTTTCTTTAGTTCATAAGAAAAAAGTTTTAATAATTTCTAATGAAATGTCAGAGGAAAAGATGAGACTTTGTTTAATTACAACTATATTAAATAATAAAGAAATACAAAAAATCCATGGACAAGAAGTTAGTATAACAGAAGGAGAATTATTAGAATTCAAATTCAGACCAGATAATTCTAATGGAGTAAAAGTTGATGAAAATGGATATGTTTTAAAAGAAGAAGGTGAATCTCAAAAAGATTTTGCTAGAAGATTAATTGATATTTCTACAGATTTTAGAAAAGTTATATCTGTTACTGACTGGATTAATAGACAAATGGATAACTCAATATATTTCATAAACATAACAGACCACACAAATGATGAATTAAAGAAGGTAATAATGAATTATTATTATAGAGAGCAGATTGAATATGTATTTTATGATACATTAAAAACAGATACAGCCAATATTGGAATTGGAGAAGAATTAAAGAAAACTGCAACAATTCTTTCAAATTTAGCACAAAATTTTGGAATGTATATTTGTTCTACGCTTCAATTAGCTGAAAGTAATACATTGCCTGTAAACTTAAATGTAAACGATTTAGCTGTAAGTAGGACAGTAAAAGAGGTGTTAGATACATTATGCTTAATAAAACAAATACATAGAGATTCATTGCAAGATTATGAATATTCTTTAAATGAAGTAGATACAAAATTCTTTGACTTAGAAAAATATGATAATCCAGATGTTAGATATTATGCTTGTGTAGTAGATAAAAATAGAGCTGGTGCAAAACCCACCTTGTTATTTAGATTAAACTTGGCTTATAACGTTTGGAAAGAATTAGGATATTTACGATTAAAACAAGATATTAATAATAATATATGAGGATTTTAATTAATTCAGTTAGAATTATATATTTCGTACATAGGACAACTAAATTAACATTTTGAAAATAAAGGTTGAACTGAAATGTAATTTAAAAAACAATATAAAATTAAGAAAGAGGTAATTGATTTGAAGGTTTTAGCAATTGGCGATTTAATAGGAAATGCAGGTATAAAAAAAATGAAATCTGTTTTAGGAAAATTAAGAGAAAAGGAACAAATAGATTTTACTATAGTTAATGCAGAGAATTCTGCAGAGGGAATGGGTATTACAAAAAAGAACTTCGAAGATATATTAGAAGCAAATATTGATGTCATAACAATGGGAAATCATACGTGGGGCAAGAAAGATATTTTTCAATTTATAGATCATCCTAAATTACTTAGACCTGCTAATTATGCCAGAGGTGTAGTTGGAAAAGGATACAATATTTATAATTTAAATAATAAAAAAATAGCTGTTATTAATTTAATAGGTAGAGTAGATATGGGTGTTTTATCTGAAAATCCTTTTATAGTTATAAAAGACATACTTAAAGAAATAAATAAAAAAGCAGACATGATTTTTTTAGATTTTCATGCCGAAGCTACAGCAGAAAAAATTGCAATGGGTTATTTCTTGGATGGTAAAATAACTGCAATGTTTGGTACACATACTCATGTTCAAACAGCAGATGAAAAGATTCTACCAAATGGAACTGCTTATATAACAGATGTTGGTATGACAGGTCCAAAATATTCTGTAATAGGAATGGATATAGAGGCATCACTTAAAAGATTTGAAACTACATTACCAGAAAGGTATAAAATAGCAACTGGCGAATGTATATTTAATGGTGTTATATTTGATATTGATGATAATACAAATAAGATTAAAGCTATAAAAAGAGTTTTAAATACAATGTAATTATTTGTCGAATGAGGTTTTTTATTGCGATGAATTGTGTTTAAAATTTTCCAAAAATACTTTACAACTATTTCCAAATAATGTAAAATTAACATCGTAAAAGTTGCAACAAAAATAAAATTAATAGGAGGCAAAAGAAAATGGAAATTTTAAAAATTTCATCAAAATCAAATCCAAATTCAATAGCAGGGGCTATTGCAGGATTAGTAAAAGAATCAAACAAAGCAGAAATGCAAGCAATTGGAGCAGGAGCATTAAATCAAGCTGTGAAAGCGGTAGCGATAGCAAGGGGATATGTAGCACCATCAGGAGTTGATTTAGTTTGTATACCAGCATTTGCTGAGGTAGAAGTAGAAGGGGAAGATAGAACAGGTATTAAACTAATAGTTGAATCTAGAATTTAGTATAAAATATTTTACGGGCTGTATTAATACGGCTCGTTTTGTGTTATACAATAGTGAATCATAGTAATAATTAAATTAAATAAAATCCTTGAAATTTTATTTAATTTAATGTATGATATCAAAGTAATTAATTGGGGAAAGGAATGGTACTAAATATGAAGTCAAACTGGTTTAAATATGTATTTATATTTTTTATTGTAATAATATTGATATTTGCCATTCTTATAATGAAAGATGAGGAATCAACTAAAGAAGAGTTACAACAAAATGCATCTGTTCAAAGTGATAAAGTTAGAGAAATAAAATTAGGAATTGCAAAACTTGATACAATGAATCCAATCTTAAGTAATAATAAAAATGTACAAGATATATCTAAATTGATTTTTGAACCACTTGTAACATTAACTTCAGATTATAAGGCAGAGCCATGCCTTGCCAAAGAATGGGCAAAGCAAAGTGATAATTCATATTTGATAAAATTACGAGAGAATGTTAAATGGTCTGATGGACAGAGATTTACCGCAGATGATGTTAAATTTACAATAGATAGATTAAAAGATTCTGCAACAATATATGCATATAACGTAAGTGATGTTGTCGGAATAGATATAATAGATGACTATACTATAAAGATTAACTTAGATAAAGAAATCCCTTTTTTTGAATATAATTTAACATTTCCGATATTATCTAAAGACTATTATGATGCACAAAATTTTTCAAATACATATAAAAATAAATCACCTGTAGGTACAGGAATGTACAAAATTTCAGAAGCGGAATCATCATATATAATACTATCAAAAAATACTGGTTGGTGGAATAAAAACAAAGAATTAACAATTGAGAAAATAATTATTAATTTATATTCATCAGTTGGTGAGTTATATAACAGTTTTAAAATAGGTAATTTAGATTTAATTGCTACTAATAATGAAAATGTTCAAGAATACATAGGAACAATAGGCTATAGTTCAAAAGAGTTAAAAGGAAGAGAATATACTTTTTTAGCTTTAAATACTCAAAGTTTTTTTCTTTCTAGACAAGAGGTTAGAAAAGCTATAGCGTATTCAATAGATAAAGAAAATATAGTATCTAATATTTTAAATAATAAATGCTATACTAATGGTTTTCCATTGGATTATGGTAATTGGCTATCTCAGGGACAAGAGGCTAGTGCAGGATATAATTTAGACCAAGCCAAGCAATTACTAGTTGATAATGGATGGTCTTATAAGTATCATTATTGGCAAAAGGTTGAAAATTATAGAACACAAAAGATAGTATTAAATGCAATTGTAAAAGCAAGTGATTCTACTAAAGTTGCTGTAGCAGAAAATATAAAAGCACAATTAGAAAATCAAGGAATAAGAATTAATTTATTACAATTATCTGATGAACAATATAATCAAAGTTTACAAAGCAAAAATTATGATATTGCTTTATGTAGTATGACATTAGCTCCAACGCCTAATTTAAATACATTTTTTGGAGAAGGAAATTTAGCAAATTATTCAAATGATGAAATTACAGATATATTAAATGAAACTAAAAACACTTCAGATGAAAATATTTTAAAAGAGAAATATAAAAGGTTAGCAGAAATATATAAGGCTGAAATACCATACATTGGATTATATAATAGTAAATATTTTGTCGCATATAATTCGGAATTAGTTGGAGAATTCTCTCCAAATTGGTTTAATATATTTTATGGAATTGAAACCTGGTATAAATAAAATAAAAAAAGTATTGACAAAACAAAAATTTGGTGTATAATAAGTACAGCAAACAAGAGTTCAAGAAAAATCATCTTGATAATTTTTGTACTTAAGAAAGGAATGATAGTAAAAATGGGAGAAAACACAGAAAAAAAGAAAGCATTAGAAATGGCAATGAGCCAAATAGAAAAACAATTTGGAAAAGGTTCAGTAATGAAATTAGGAGAATTTAAAGCAATGGAAATAGAAGCAATACCAACAGGTGCTTTAAGTTTGGATATAGCCTTAGGAATAGGAGGAGTTCCAAGAGGAAGAATTATAGAAATATATGGTCCGGAATCATCTGGTAAAACTACTTTAGCATTACATGTAATTGCTGAAGCACAAAAAATGGGTGGAGAAGCAGCATTTATAGATGCAGAGCATGCATTAGACCCTGTTTATGCAAAGAAATTAGGTGTAAATATAGATGATTTAATAGTTTCACAACCAGATACAGGTGAACAAGCATTAGAAATAACAGAAAGTTTAGTTAGAAGTGGTGCATTAGATGTTATAGTAGTAGACTCTGTTGCTGCACTAGTACCAAAGGCAGAAATCGATGGAGATATGGGAGATTCTCATATGGGACTTCAAGCAAGACTTATGTCACAAGCCTTAAGAAAACTTGCAGGTGCAATTAATAAATCCAAAACAGTTATAATATTTATAAATCAATTAAGAGAAAAAATAGGTGTTATGTTTGGAAATCCTGAAACTACAACAGGAGGTAGAGCGTTAAAGTTTTATGCTTCTGTAAGAATGGATATTAGGAAGGTTGAAAACATAAAACAAGACGGAGAAGTAAGAGGAAACAGAGTTAGAGTAAAAATAGTTAAAAATAAAGTTGCACCACCATTTAGAGAAGCAGAATTTGATGTTGTATATGGACAAGGTATTTCAAAAGAAGGAAATATATTAGATATGGCAGTAAACTTAGACATAATTGAAAAAGCTGGCTCATGGTTTAGCTATAATGGTGAAAGAGTTGGACAGGGTAGAGAAAATGTAAAGAAATATTTAAAAGAAAATCCAAAAGTATTAGAAGAAGTAGAACAAAAAGTTAGAGAAAATTTTGCTAAAGCATTCGAACAAAGCTTAGGAGAAGAGTTACCAAGTGAGCAGGACTCAGATGAAGATTCAGAAGAGGATTTTGAATAATTATGTATACAATTGAAGAATTTGATAAAGAAAAAACAAAAATACTAAAATATATTTTATATAAAAAAAGAACAGAACAAGAAATTAAAAACAAATTTGGAAGCACAACAGATCCAGATTTGTTAGAAGATATTATTGAATATCTTAAAGAAGCTAAATATATTGACGATAAAGAATTTATAGAAAAAACAGTTAATAATTTTAGAACACTAAAAAATCTTTCAATTAAGGAAATAAAATATAAACTAATGGCAAAAGGTTTAGAACAAGAAGATATAGAAGATTATATATATAACAACAAAGACGATTTAGAACAATATGAAATAAAATCGATATCCAATATAATTTATAAAAAATCAAGTACAATGGAAAAAGATGAAATAAAACAATATTTATTAAAAAAAGGATATAAAACTGAAAATATAAACAAAGTAACAAAAAAATAATAACTCATAAACTTAGTTTATATTTCATGAGTTTTGGCGAAGGAGAAAAAAATGTCCATATTAACACTAGAAACAAAAAAATATGCTATAAAAATTGAAAAATTTGAGGGCCCTTTAGATTTGTTATGTCATTTAATAGATGAAAATAAAATGAATATTTATGATATTAATTTGAGCGAAATAACAGACCAATATATAGAGTATTTAAAAAATCAGGAAGAATTAAAACTAGAAGTTGAAAGTGAGTTTCTAGTAATGGCATCAACATTGTTATATTTAAAATCAAAAAAACTATTACCAAAACAAGAAGAAAATGAAGAAGCAGAAGTTACTGAAGAAGAACTTATTAGAAGGATTATAGAATATAAAAAATTTAAGGAAATCAGTAAAATATTAAAAGAAAATTATTATACATATTCAAATAGATATTTTAAAAATGAAGAAAAAATAGATTTACCAAAACAAAAATTAGAAAAAGATTATGATAATACAATAATTCCAGAAATTTATAAAAAATTGATAGAGAGAAATAGTGTTAAACTAAATCAAAATGCAAAAAATATTGAAAAAATAGCTATAGTAGAAAATTACACGGTTACAAGTAAAGTTAAGGAAATGTATAAAGCTTTGATAAAAAATAAAAAATTTGTTTTTAATAAATTGTTTTCTATAAACAAACGAAATAAACAAGAAGTTATTACTGCATTTTCCGGATTATTAGAATTGTCAAGAAGAAGTAAAGTTCAAACAACGCAAGAAAAATTATTTGGTGATATAATGGTTGAAAAGGTGAAAAAGATGTAATTTGTATTTTTTATAAAATATAATCTAAGATAAATATATTTACAAAAATCACAATAGGAAATTTAAAATTTATTGTGATTTTTATTTTTTAGTATAAAATATTGATATAGATAAAAATGTAGTAAAAGTAATTGCAGGTGAAAGGTATGGATAGGTAAAAATGGAAGTGCATTAAAAGTATTATTGCCAACTTCCACAGTAATCGCATAATATATACTAGGTGATAATATGTATAACAGACAAAAAGTATATGAATATGCAAAAAAGTGGGCATATGGAAGAAATCCAAAATACTATAACTTTGACCCAGTTGGAGGAGATTGCACAAACTTTGCATCACAATGCATTTATGCAGGATGTAGTCAAATGAATTATAACCAAAATAATGGATGGTATTATATAAATGGAAATAATAAATCTCCTTCATGGACAGGAGTTGAGTTCTTATATAACTTTTTGACATCAAATAAAGGAATTGGACCTAAAGGGGAAAAAACAGATATTGCAAATTTGAAAATAGGGGATATTATTCAATTAAGTTTTAATGGTATTTCGTATACACACACATTGGTGGTAATTCAAAATGGAACAAGTGTGTATAATACATTAATAGCTGCACATACTTATGATGTGTTTGGAAAAAGTGTAGTAGAATATGGTTTTGAGATTTATAGATGTTTGCATATAAAGAGTTAATAAGTTTGAAAAATAATTACAATTTTGGCTTTGTCAAATTTCATTAAAAACGCGGTTACATACAACAAGTATGCGCCCTTGCCTTTTTAATAAAATTTTCCTTGCCAAAATTTAATTCTTTTCCAAACTGATTTGTGCCTTGTGAAAGGAATATGATTAATTATGGAAATTTTTAATTGACATTTATATTTTTTTAGTATAGAATGAAAATGCCTAAAAAATTTGGGCAATACTATAAAAAGAATGTTGAAAAAGCAACATCAAAAGAGGAGGAATTTATTATGTCAGTAAAAATTGGTATTAACGGATTTGGAAGAATAGGAAACTTATCATTCCAAGCAGCAATGGCTAAGGAAGGAGTAGAAGTTGTAGCAATAAATGATCCATTTATAACAGCAGATTATATGGCATATATGACAAAATATGATACAGTACATGGAAGATTTAATGGAACAGTTGAAGGAAAAGATGGTATTTTAACTGTAAATGGAAAAGATATAAAAGTATTTAATGAAATGGACCCACACAATATACCATGGGGAGAACTAGGAGTAGATTACGTTTTAGAATGTTCAGGAGTATTCACAACACTTGAAAAAGCACAAGCTCATATAGATGCAGGTGCAAAGAAAGTTATTATAAGTGCACCTTCTAAAGATGCTCCAATGTTTGTTATGGGAGTTAATAATGAAGAATATGATCCAAGCATGAATATAATTTCAAATGCATCATGTACTACAAACTGTTTAGCACCACTTGCAAAAGTTATAAATGATAATTTTGGAATTAAAGATGGATTAATGACAACAGTACACAGCATAACAGCAACTCAAAAAACAGTTGATGGAGCTTCTAAAAAAGACTGGAGAGGAGGAAGAGCTGCATCAAGTAACATTATTCCTTCTACAACAGGTGCCGCAAAAGCAGTAGGAAAGGTAATTCCATCATTAAATGGGAAATTAACAGGTATGGCATTTAGAGTACCTACAGTTGATGTTTCAGTTGTTGACCTAACATGTAACTTAGAAAAACCTACTACTTATGAAGAAATATGTGCTGCTATGAAAAAAGCTTCAGAAAACGAATTCAAAGGAATTATTGAATATGTTGATGAACCAGTAGTATCTTCTGACTTTACAAGTGATGCACATACATCAATTTTTGATGCAACAGCAGGAATCCAATTAACAGATACATTTGTTAAATTAGTTGCTTGGTATGACAATGAATGGGGATATTCAAATAAATTAGTTGATTTAGCTTGCTATATTGCTTCAAGAAACTAATTTATTCAAAATAAGAAAAGAATACTTGAAAAGTATTCTTTTTTGGTATAAAATGGTATTGCATTGAAAATATTAAAAATATAGATATATATAGGAGGATTTTAAATATGAATAAGAAAACAATCAAAGATATTGATTTAAAAGGAAAAAAGGTACTTGTTAGATGTGATTTTAATGTACCAATGGATGAACAAAAAAATATAACAGATAATACAAGAATAGTTGCAGCATTGCCAACAATAAAATATTTAATAGAAAATGAATGTAGCGTAATACTATGTTCACATTTAGGAAGACCAAAGGGCGAAGTTAAAGAAGAATTCTCATTAAAACCAGTAGCTAAAGAATTATCAAGATTATTAGATAAAGAAGTAATAATGGCAAATGATGTAGTTGGAGAAGATGCAAAGCAAAAAGCAGCAAATCTACAAAAAGGACAAATAATGTTACTTGAAAATGTAAGATTTCATAGAGAAGAAACAGATAACGACCCACAATTTGCAAAAGAATTAGCTAATATGGCAGAAGTATATGTAAATGATGCATTTGGTTCTGCACATAGAGCACATAGTTCAACAGCAGGAGTAGCAGCATATTTGCCTGCAGTATCAGGATTTTTGATAGAAAAAGAACTTGAATTTTTAGGAAATGCAATTGAAAATCCAGAAAGACCATTTGTAGCAATACTTGGAGGTGCAAAAGTTTCAGATAAAATAGGTGTAATAGATAGTTTACTTGAAAAGGTTGATACATTAATAATTGGTGGTGGAATGGCATATACATTCTTTAAAGCACAAGGATATGAAGTAGGAAATTCTATATGCGAATTAGATAAATTAGATTTAGCAAAGAATTTAATGAAAAAAGCTGAAGAAAAAGGTGTTAAATTTATGCTTCCAGTAGATACAAAAGTAGGAAAAGAATTTAAACCAGATACAGAAAGCAAAACAGTAAAATATACAGAAATACCAGCAGAATGGGAAGGATTCGATATTGGAGCTGAAACAATAAAAATATTTGCAGAAGAAATAAGAAAAGCAAAAACTGTAATCTGGAATGGACCTCTAGGATTATTTGAATTTGACCAATTTGCAATAGGAACAAATGAAATTGCAAAAGTGTTATCTGAAATAGATGCAACAACAATAATTGGTGGTGGAGATTCAGCTGCAGCAGTAAAAAAAGCAGGATTAGAAGACAAAATGACACATATTTCAACAGGTGGAGGAGCATCACTTGAATTCCTAGAAGGAAAAAAATTACCAGGAATTGAATGCCTTTTAGATAAGTAACAGATTCAGACAAAGTTCAACCAAGGACAAACAAGAGGGACGTTCTTAATTTGGCTGAAATATATAAATAAAAAAATAATATTATAAATAGTTACTATTCACAGCTAATAAAACTTTAAGCCCGCACCAGTAACTACTATATAATTTTTTAGGAGGCAACCCAAGCGGTTATCGCTTGGAGGTGCCTGAAAAATTATATAGTAATTGCGCTAGGCAGGGCACACTATTTTAAAAGCTGTGAATTGTAACCATAAATAAAATTTCAACCAATTAAGAACGTCCCTTGGTTGAAAATGAAAAGGAAAAAAATATGGAACTTTTAGATGTATTAGATGAAAATGGAAATAAAATAGGTGTAGAAGAAAGAAAAACAGTCCACGAAAAAGGTCTTTGGCATGTTCATGTAGGAGTATGGATAATGAATCAAAAAGGAGAATTGTTATTGCAACAAAGGTCTGGTGCTAAAAAGGTAAATCCATATAAATGGACTCGTACAGGAGGACATGTAGATAGCGGAGAAGAACCAATAGAAGGAATACAAAGAGAAGTGGAAGAAGAAATAGGGGTAAAGATACCAAAAGATAATTTTGAACTTATTGGAATAGAAAAGGTTGAAAACTTAAATAGTAATCTCAATATCGTAAATAAAAATTTTGTTTATAGCTATTTTGCATTTGTTAATTACAATTTAGAAGATTATAAAATGCAAGAAGATGAGGCTTGTGATTTAAAATATCTTACTATAGAAGAAATGGAAGAAGCAAGAAAAAATAAAGATGAAAATTATACATTTCCATTTTGGAAGGAAGGAAAATTTGAAAAGACCTTAGATTTTTTAAAAAGTAAAAGACAAAGTCTTGAAAATAGTTAAGAATTTGGGCCAAAAGTCAACCAACATCCCAAGTTTTTGAAAAAAGAAAGGAAAGGTAGTCTATGAGAAAAAAAGTAATTGCAGGAAACTGGAAAATGAATATGCTTCCAAATGAAGCTATAAAGTTTATAGAGGAATTAACACCATTAGTTAAAGATACAGAAAATGAAGTTATTTTATGTGTTCCATACACAGATTTATTTTATGCACTACTTACTGCTCAAAACACAAATATAAAAATTGGAGCGCAAAACATGCATTTTGAAGAAAAAGGTGCATATACAGGTGAAATATCTGGAGAAATGTTAAAATCTATAAATGTAGAATATGTTATAATTGGACATTCAGAAAGAAGACAATATTTCGCAGAAACAGATGAAACTGTAAATAAGAAAATAAAATCAGCATTTAATGTTGGCTTAAAACCAATAGTATGTGTTGGAGAAACTTTAGAACAAAGAGAATCTGGAGAAACTGAAAAGATAATTACAAAACAGACAGAGCTTGCACTAGATGGTTTATCAGATGAGCAAGTTCAAAATACCATAATTGCTTATGAGCCAATTTGGGCTATTGGAACAGGTAAAACAGCAACAAAGGAAGATGCAAATGAAAGTATAAAATCAATAAGAAATAAAATTGCTGAAAAATATGGACAAATGGTAGCAGATAGAGTTATAATACAGTATGGTGGAAGTGTAAAAAGTTCAAATGCTAAAGAATTGTTTGAAATGTCAGATATAGATGGAGGCCTTGTTGGAGGAGCAAGTCTTAAAGCAGAAGAATTTGGCAAAATAGTAAATTTTGATAAATAATAAATTGCAATCGCAATAATAATAGTCAGTTAAAATAGAATTGGAATTTTGGTAAGGTGGCATTTATTTTGAAGGCAAAGGAGAATATATGTTATATGTGATTGAATAAAAATAATTGCTAACAATGTCAAAAGCCAATTATATTTTAATTAACAGTAAAGGAGAGGTTAAACAAAATGAAAGACAAACTAACAATGCTAATGATATTAGATGGTTTTGGTGATAATCCAAATAAAGATGGAAATGCAATTAAATTAGCAAATACACCTAATATAGATAAACTAATGAAAAAAAATCCGAATGTAGATATATTTACAAGTGGTTTGGCAGTTGGACTACCAGATGGTCAAATGGGAAATTCAGAAGTAGGTCATACAAATATTGGTGCAGGTAGAATTGTTTACCAAGAATTAACAAGAATAACTAAATCAATAGAAGATGGTGATTTCTTTACAAATCCAGAATTTATAGCTGCTATTGAAAATTGCAAAAAAAATAATTCTAAATTACACATTTTAGGGCTTGTTTCAAATGGTGGTGTTCACAGTCATAACCGTCATCTATATGGATTACTAGAAATGGCCAAAAGAAGAGATTTTGAAAATGTATATGTTCATTGCTTCTTAGATGGTAGAGATACTCCGCCAGCATCTGCTGAAACATATATCATGGAATTACAAGAAAAGATGAAAGAAAAAAATGTTGGAAAGATAGCAAGTATATCTGGAAGATTCTATAGTATGGATAGAGATAAGAGATGGGAAAGAGTTAAAAAATGCTACGATGCTCTAGTAAAAGGAGAAGGAAACAAATCAACAAGTGCAATAAAAGCAATTGAGGATTCGTACCAAAAAGAAGTTTTTGATGAATTTGTTGAACCTACATTAATATGTAATGGAGATGAGCCAATAGCAACAATAGCGAAAAATGATTCAGTAATATTCTTCAACTTTAGACCAGATAGAGCAAGAGAAATAACAAGAGCTTTAGTAGATACGAATTTTGATGGATTTGAAACTAAAAAAGATTTAAACTTACATTTTGTATGTTTTACAAATTATGATGAAACAATGCCAAATGTTCATATAGCATTCAAAAAAGAACCACTTTATAATACTTTTGGAGAATATATTAGTAAAAATGGATATACACAACTTCGTATAGCTGAAACAGAAAAATATGCACATGTTACATTTTTCTTTAATGGTGGAGAAGAAAAACAGTATGAAGGAGAAGATAGAATTTTAGTTCCATCTCCTAAAGTAGAAACTTATGACTTGAAACCAGAAATGAGTGCTTATGAAGTTACAGAAAAAGTATTAGAAGCAATAAGAAGCGATAAATATGATAGCATAATTTTAAATTTTGCAAATACAGATATGGTAGGACATACAGGAAGTCTAGAAGCAACAATAAAAGCTGTAGAAACAGTAGATGAATGTGTTGGTAAAATTGTAGAATTGGTAGAAGAAAAAGAAGGAAACTTATTAATAACAGCAGATCATGGAAATGCAGAACAGATGATAGATTATAGTACAGGTGAACCACATACAGCACATACAAC
Source organism: uncultured Clostridium sp. (assembly GCA_946409935.1). GTDB lineage: Bacteria > Bacillota > Clostridia > TANB77 > CAG-508 > CAG-269. The sequence goes on from CAMJYG010000019.1 coordinate 33,138, forward strand.
AAATCCTGTACCATTAATATTAGTAACAGCAGATAAAAAATTAAAATTAAAAACAGGTGGAAAATTAGCGGATTTAGCACCAACAATGCTTGATTTAATGAATCTTGAAAAGCCAGAAGAAATGACAGGAAATAGTTTATTAGATAAGGAATAATGTTAAATGTTAAATCATACGAAGAAAATAAAAGAAATTTATGAAGACATTCAAAGAAAAATTTACTATATGATACCAGAAAAATGGGATAAATTTTATTTATATAGTTCTATATTAGATGAACCAGATAAAGAAGGAAAAACAGGTGAACTATTTTTCTATTATATCCCAAAGGGAATATTAAAAAAAAGGCCAGTAAATGTATATGAAATTCCTACAAGATTTAATTTAGAAGAAAATGCATATCTTAAATTAGTGGAAATTTTATATCAAAGGATACACGATTTAAGGGATGAATTTAAAAAATCTGAAAGGAACGAAATTTGGTCAAATATAACAATGTCTATTCATAATTTGAAATTCAAAGTTGATTATGACTATACAGATTTATCAAATTCAGAATTTTCAAGTTATGAAAGACATGTTATTTGGAGATATGAATATTTAGGCATAAGCGAGACACAGCTTAGTAAACAAGAAAAAGAAATATTAAAAAAATATTTTTTAGGTGCAAAAACTTTAGCAAAAAAAGAGCATTATGACACAGGTATTTATATTCAAGATATTGAAAATCTGGTTACATATAGTACAGATAATTATCAGGACAATGGTGAAGAAGAAATACAAGAAATAAAAAATAAAAATCAAATTCTATTTTCTCAAGATGAAATGAATAGAGCAAATAGAATTGATGAAAATAAATCTTAAGGATATCAATAAACTTTTAGATTTGAATTTTGAAATATAAAGAGTAGATACATAATTTTTATGGTATTAATAGGTTACAGTTCAGTAACAATATATCTATAATTAATCACGTTAAGCAGGACAATGGAACGTTAAGTTACTGAACTGTAACATTAATAGTAAATGTTTATAATTAATAGTTATTTATCTTTAGGTTATAAACCTAAAAAATATATTTTAAAAATTTAACAAATAATAAAGAATTGAAAGGAGCAATAAAAATGATTTATTCAAAGGAATTAGAAGGAATGTGTACAGTTGCAAAAGGAGTAAACCATGGACCAGCACCTATTCCAGAAGAAGGAAAATGGGTAAAGGCAAAAGAAATAAAAGATATTTCTGGTTTAACACATGGAATTGGATGGTGTGCACCACAACAAGGAGCATGTAAATTAACTTTAAATGTTAAAGATGGAATTATTCAAGAAGCATTAATAGAAACAATTGGATGTTCTGGAATGACACATTCAGCTGCTATGGCAGGAGAAATATTAACAGGAAAAACAATATTAGAAGCATTAAATACAGATTTGGTATGTGATGCAATAAATACTGCTATGAGAGAATTATTCTTGCAAATAGTATATGGAAGAACACAAACAGCATTTTCAGAAGGAGGTCTTCCAGTAGGTGCAGGATTAGAAGATTTGGGAAAAGGACATACATCACAAGTTGGAACAATTTATTCAAGTTCATTAAAAGGTCCTAGATACCTAAATTTAGCTGAAGGTTATATAGTAGAATTAGGATTAGATAAAGATGACCAAATAATTGGTTATAAATATGTACATATTGGTAAAATGATGGACAATATTAAAGCAGGTATGGAACCAATGGCTGCAATCGAAAAAGCTTCTGGAAAATACGGAAGATTTGATGAGGCAACTAAAAAAATTGATCCACGTCAAGCTTAAAAATTGATTGAAATTAGATAGTGTTAATTGATATATTAACAAAGTTAAGGAGGAATAAAAATTATGGCAGTAACATTTGAAAGTTATGAAAGAAGAATAGACCAAATAAAACCAGTAATGGAAAAATACGGAATAAAAGATTTTGAAGATGCATTAAAAATATGTACAGACAAAGGATTTAATCCTTATGAAATAGTAAAAGGAGTTCAACCAATTTGTTTTGAAAATGCAGCTTGGGCATATACATTAGGAGCAGCTATAGCTGTAAAAAAAGGATGCATAAAAGCATCAGATGCAGCTAAAGCAATAGGAGAAGGATTACAAGCATTTTGTATACCAGGTTCTGTTGCAGATGATAGAAAAGTTGGGTTAGGACATGGAAATTTAGCATCTATGCTATTATCAGAAGAAACAAAATGTTTCGCATTTTTAGCAGGGCATGAAAGTTTCGCAGCAGCTGAAGGTGCAATTGGAATTGCAAAATCAGCAAACAAAGTTAGAAAAGAACCATTAAGAGTAATATTAAACGGACTTGGAAAAGATGCTGCTCAAGTAATATCAAGAATTAATGGATTTACTTATGTAAAAACAGATTTTGATTTCTTCACAGGAAAAGTTAATGTAGTAGAAGAAATTGCTTATTCAGATGGAGAAAGAAGTAAGGTTAGATGCTATGGAGCAAATGATGTTAGAGAAGGTGTAGCAATAATGTGGATGGAAGATGTTGATGTTTCGATAACAGGAAATTCAACAAATCCAACAAGATTCCAACATCCAGTTGCAGGAACATACAAAAAAGAAAGAATAGAAGCAGGTAAAAAATACTTCTCAGTTGCTAGTGGTGGTGGAACAGGAAGAACACTTCACCCAGATAATATGGCTGCTGGACCAGCTTCTTATGGTATGACAGATACAATGGGAAGAATGCATTCAGATGCACAATTTGCAGGAAGCTCATCTGTACCTGCTCATGTTGAAATGATGGGATTAATAGGTATGGGAAATAACCCTATGGTTGGAGCTTCTGTAGCAGTAGCTGTTGCAGTAGAAGAAGCAATGAAGTCTTAGTAATAGAATATGATGATGCCAACATTAAAACCTTGTGTAGAATTTGATTGTAATTAAAATCAAATTCTACGCAAGGTTTTTTATGATGTTACAATTCACGGCTATGTTTTTATTCTTAAATATGTAATGCAACCGAGATTTTTTGAAAAATATTTATATATTAACATTTATATATTAGATTATAATCGGTCTTGAATTGTAACTATATGTTACTATATTTTTCAAAATAGTATAAAAATATATTGAACGATTATGTTTATATATGGTAAAATATAAAAAACGAAGAGAGGGATACTTATGATAAAAGTTGAAAATTATCCAAATGCCTATAAAGAGGTATATGTCATTTTAGAAAATATGAATAAAAATGATGTAAAAAAAATACCAAAATCTTTTTTAGATATTATAAAAACAGAAATGAACAAAAAATATGAATTCAAAATAGATAAAAATAAAGATTTTAAAAATCAAAAAATACTTAGAGAAACCAAAGTTATTCTTTCATATATTAGTTTTAACTATTGGATGACAGAAGAGCAAAAAAGTAAAATCAAAGAAATATTTATTCAAGACTATATAGATGAAGAAAATAAAAAGGATAAGTATATTCCAGAAGAATTGTTTAAAAATAAAAGGTTAAAAATCGAAGAAAAGAATGCAGAAAAAGATAAAAATGAAATAATAAAATATGAAAAAATAGGCTTTTTTCAAAAGATATTAAAAAGAATTAAAAATATTTTTAAATAGAAGTTCTAAAAAAGGATGGTATTAAAAATGAATAAGGAACAAATTTTAGATTTATTAGATGCACTAAAATGGGATGATTTTAAATCAGTTATAAAATACTCAGACATAGAAGTAAAAGAAGATAATACTCTTGATATTGAAAAATCTAAGCGAGAACAAATCTTAAGAAATATAATGTCTAAAATAGAAGTGGGGGATTATGATTTTTTTAATTCTCAAAGGTATAACAAGAAATATAAAAATGAATATGTAAAACTAATGTCGTTTTCAAGCAAAATAGATGATATAAAGCAAATTGTTAGTGAACACAAGAAATTAAAGTTAAATTCATTTCAAATAAGAAGATTGATAATCGCAACTCATCAAAGTAGCTATATTAGGGAAATTATTGAAAATAAAGCAACCGTTAGTGAAATGAAGCTTAATAGTTCAGATTTAGTGCAATTAATTTCTGAAATAGGTGAAAAATATATAATAAGTATAATTGAAGATAAAGATAAAATAAAGCAATTTAAATTTGGTAATTCTAAATTAACACAACTTATTATTGCAACAAAAAACAAAAAATATATAAAAAAAATTATTGAAGATAGTGAAAAAAGAAAATTATATAAACTAAAATCATCTAACTTAACTGATTTGATAAGTGAAACTAGTCCAAAATATATTGAAGAAATATTAAATAATGCAGAAAAAATAGACGAATACAATTTAGATATTTATGACATATTTGAATTAATAAAAGCTACAAAGGATTACGAATATATAAAAAGTATTATCGGCGTTGATGAAAAACGAGAAGAATTGGATTTGATTGCAAATGACTTGATAGAATTAGTATTAGCAACTGAAAATAAACAGTATATTTTGGATATTTTAGAGGAAAGAGAAAAAGTTGTTTCAAATTTACTAGATAAAAAATATATGGCACATTTACTGTTTTTAACACAGAAAAAAGAGTATATACAGGAAAATGTTAAAAAATTTCTACCTAATTGGGATAGTGTTCCACAAAACAAAGATGTAAAAATTAATTTGCCAAAGAAAATGACAGTAGGAGTAGAGATAGAAACACAAGGAGTACATAGTAATGCAATAAAAAAGCTTACTAATATTATAGGAAAAGGTTGGGTGTGTAAGAGTGATGCAAGTTTAGGGGAGGAAGATGAAGAAGAAGGTGGAGTAGAAGTTACATCTCCAATAATGACAGGTGATTTTGATAAAGCAACAGATGAGTTAGAAATGGTTTGCAATAGGCTAGATATGTTACGGTCAACATTCATCAAGTAGATGTGGAGGACATGTTCATATAGGAGCTGATTTTTTAACAACAAAGCAAAGTTGGGATAATTTAAAGGAAATTATAAAAAATACAGAAAAAATATTATACATTATAAGTAATAAAGCAGGAGAAATACCAAGAGATGGCATTTTTGAGTATGCGAAGCCAAGTCTAGGAGATTTTGAAGAATTACATAATAGAGAAACTATAAATTTAGAAAATGAAGAAGATTTAAAGAAATTATCATGGAAAATTCAGGAAGACAAGTATTATGGTATTAATTTTAAAAATGTAGGAGAAAGAAGAAATACTGTAGAATTTAGATATTCAAATGGTCCTAAAGATGCTAAAACGTGGATTGAAAATATAAATTTATACGGAGGAATAATGAATGCAGCAGAAACCTTAGCTATAATTCAAGGAAAAAGAGAAGAACAAAGAACAGAACATGAGAAAAAAATTTTAAATCAATTTGAAATTATAAAAGATAAAAATGCAACATACGAAGAAAAGCTTAATGCATTATTATACATCAGTATTCCAAATGAAAAAGATAGAGATATTTATAGAGAAAGATACTATGAAAATCTAAGATTAATTAATTTAAATCCAAAATTTAAAAAGCGATTTTTAGAATACTTTGAAGAAGATAAAATAAGTAGTGATGAAATTGCAGAAACAGTATTTAGAGGAAAAGATAGAGTAAAGGGATATGAATTTAGTGAATATAATGCTGGAGTTTATTGGCTAGATAATGATGATAAATCATTATGGTGATTAAAGTTTGAAAAATAATTACAATTTAAAGGAATGTGATTAATTATGTGAGTTATGCAAAGCAAGAAAGGAAGGAGTTTTAAATGTTAAAAAAAATAATTATAGTAGAAGATAATAATCAATATCAATATGATAGTTTAGAAGATGTTGTAAAAGAATTAATTGATGAAAATTTTTACAATATGTCACAAGAAGAAAAAGGTAAGAAAATGGAAATGAAGGCTTTGGCAAATTGCCTAAATAATGAAATGAAGATAATAAAAGACATTGATGGTCAAAGTATAGAAGGCAAATTTATAATCAAAGATGAAATTACATACATACTTTCTTTGTTAACAACAGGAAATATATTGTTATTAGAAAGAATAGATTCAAATATTTTTACAAAAGATATTGATAAATCAAATTTTAATGATAATTATATAATAGTAAATACCTTTGCCGATGAATTGCTTAAAAAGTATTGTAATTTATAGAAAAAAATGTTAAAATACATTATGTAAATATATGTACTACAATAGGTTAAGTTATTTCGTCATATTTTGGATGAAATGCCTTTTTGTACCTTGAGAAAGGGATGTTGAAATATATGAATAATAACAAATATTTAGAATACTACATGGATTCTAAGGTTTATTCAAATAAGGAAATTCAAAATAGCATATCTGAAACAAAAAAACAATTTCCAAAGAAGGATATAAATGTAAATATACATTTAAATGAGTTTGGAGTATATGTAATTACTTATGAATTTGAAAATAAAAATACATATTTTAACAAAATGAAGATGTTATATAAAAAAAGAAAAATGGAAATGGTACAAAAACGTAAACAAACAAAAAATAATGAAAATTATAGAGAAAGCCAAAATTTAAAAAATGCAGAAAAAATAAATAAAAGGTTTGAAAAGTATTCTGGTAATAATCGCTATGGAAAATATAAAAATACTGGGGTGTATTTGCCATACTAGACTAGTGACTTTTGTTTGTTTTCATGCTTGGAGGTGAGATTATTTATGGATAATACTAAATTCGAAAATTATAATAAGATGATTGCAAGGTTAGATTTGACACCAGAAGATAGAAATATATTATCAAATTTATTAATTAATGAACAAGATAAAACAATTAAACATGCCATGGATGAATTTTGTAAATATTTATTTGAAACAAATCCATTTGCGGTGGAAATAGATAGGAATTCTAGATCAAAAATAATTCATAGTTTAAAAACTGTAATAATATCACAAGAATTATGCAAAAGAAAAAATCTTAACTCTGAAGAAAGAAGAATTAACTCTATAATTGCATTATTACATGATATTGGAAGATTTGATCAAATAAGATCTTATTCAGGAACTGGACAATATTATGTTAAAGAAGGTCACCCTGAAAAAGGAGCACATTTATTATTTTCAGAAAATATGTTAATAAGAAGATTTTTATCAGATGACAGTTATGATATAATTATAGAAAATGCCATAAAATTTCATGGCGCCAAGAGTTTACCATATATTCCAGATAAAGAAGAGCTAATGTTTTGCACAATTATTCGTGATTCAGATATTCTTGAAAACTTACTTCACAAGTCAAGATATACAAAAAAGGAATTAATGAGAAATCTCGCTATTAATGAAGAAGAACTACAGACCCTAGGTGAACAAGACATTTCTAGTAATGTGTTTCAAAGTGCATTAAACCATAGTACTGTTACTAATTCAGATAGAAAAACTAAAATAGATTTTCTAGTAGGCTACTTATGTTTAACATATGGTTTGAAATATAACGAAAGCTTAAACATATTAAAAGAAGATGGTGCTGTGCCTAGGTTATTCCAGTTAATAAAGTATACAGGTAATACAAATAATAAAATGAAAATGATTTATAAAGTTTTGGATCATTATATAAACAGCAAAACACAAAAACCAACAAAATCTAATGTTGGGGATAAAGAAAGGTGGTTGGAAGAATTATGATTAATACAGACTTTGAAATTGCTAATAGTATTCTAAATCAATATATTGGAAAAAAAATTATAGATGGATATACTGCAGATAGCAACGAATTAAAAAAATTATTAGAAGAGAAAAAAGACTTAAAAGTTGAAAATACATCTTTAATAGCAAAAATTTTAGAACAATATTCAGCAGAAATTAAAAAAATATAATTAAAAGGAGACCAACTATGAAAAGTCAATAGAAAAATGAAAATTTTTTAAATATTTT
>CAMJYG010000020.1 GCA_946409935.1 uncultured Clostridium sp.
TTGTATTAGCTAACCCACCTTTCAATATTAGTGACTGGGGACAAGAAAAATTAGTAAATGATGCTAGATGGAAATATGGTATTCCACCAAAGGGAAATGCTAATTTTGCGTGGGTTGAACATATGGTATCAAAATTATCAATGAATGGTAAAGCAGCAATAATTCTTGCTAATGGTTCTTTGTCAGCAGGTGGTCAAGAAGAAGAAATTAGAAAGAATTTAATAGAAGCAGATTTAGTAGATTGTATATTATCAATGCCATCAAATTTGTTTTATACAGTAACTATACCTTGCAGTATTTGGGTATTAAATAGAAATAAAAAACAAAAAGGTAAAACATTATTCATAGATGCCAGAAATCTAGGGACAATGGTTACTAGAAAACTAAGAGAACTAAATGAAGACGACATATCTAAAATAGCAAAAACATATCATAGTTATCAAAATAATGATGGCTATGAAGATTTTGCTGGTTTCTGCAAAGCATCTACAATTGAAGATATAAAAGAAAATAACTATGTTCTTACACCAGGTAGATATGTTGGAACAGAAGAAACAGAAGATGATGGAATTCCATTTGAGGAAAAAATGAAGACAATAACAACAGAATTAAAAGCACAATTTGAGGAGTCTCACAAGTTAGAGGAAGAAATTAAGAAGAACTTGGAGGCAATTGGGTATGGAATTTAATGAATTAAAAGCAGAAGAATATTGTGAGTCTGTTAGAGATGGAACACATGACTCTCCAAAACAAGCAAAAGAAGGATATAAACTTATTACATCTAAGCACATAAAAGAAAATGAAATAGATTTGGAAAGTGCATATTATATTTCTAAAGAGGATTATGAAAAAGTAAATCAAAGAAGCAAAGTAGATATAAATGATATTTTATACAGCATGATTGGAACTGTAGGATTAATATACAGAGTAAAAGAAGAGCCTAATTATGCAATAAAAAATATGGGATTATTTAAGTTAAAAGATGAATTGAAAAGTAAGTGGTTATATTATTATTTAAAATCACCTGAAATGATTTTATATATACAAACATTGCTTACTGGTAGTACACAAAAATATGTAACATTGAAAAATTTAAGAGAGCTACCAATTAAATTTCCTAAAGATAGTAAATTAACAGAAAAGACTATTAAGTTTTTAGAAAATATTGATAGAAAAATAGAATTAAATAATAAGATAAATGATAATTTGCATAATTTGGCAGATGATTTATTTAAAAATTGGTTTATTGATTTCAGGTTTCCTGGTTTTAATGGGAAACTAAAAGAAACCAAATTAGGACTAATTCCAGAAGATTGGAAAATAGAAAGATTAGAAGATATAGCAGAATGTCAAAATGGTTATGCTTTTTATAAAGATGGTTATGATGATAAAGGTTTAATGGTAATAGATTTAGGAAATGTAAATTTGAACGGAACATTTATATACACAAATGCAGATAAATATATTGCACCAGATAGAGTAAATACTGATAAATTTAAAAAATATAAAATTTATAAAAATGATTTAATAATGGTAATGACTGATAGAAAGGCTACTATGGAACTATTGGGAAAGACAGGAAAAATATATGAAGATAAAGAATATTTATTAAATCAAAGAATGTATAGAATTAGAAGTAAGATAAATACAAATTTTTTATATACAGCATTAAATAATGATAATGTATTAAATAAGCTAAAAAGCAAAGCTTTAGGAAGTGTCCAAAAATATGTTAATACAGGACATATAAATGAATTGGAAATTATTATTGGAACTAATGAAATTATGGAAATGTTTTCAAAAATAGTGGACCCAATTTATGCTGAAATTGAGAACAGAACAATCGAAAATACTAGATTAGAAAAATTACGAGATATACTATTGCCAAAACTTATGAATGGAGAAATTGATTTAGATAAAATTGAAATTTAGGAGAAAAAGATGGCTTTTGGGTACTATATGAATATGGAAAAAATGTCATTGCAAATAGCTAGTGAACATATAGAGTTAATGGAAGAAAATATTCAGGATATGCAGATTTGTGAATTTTTAGATATTTGTAAATTGATAAGTAATATAAAAAATGGGTTTGTCGTAATAACTCAGTTAATAACATTTGTTGAAAGTTTTTTGAATACAATAATAAATACTTGTATGCAGGAAAATAATGAATTATTACTTAAGATGAGTATAGATGAAAAATTAGAAATAATTTGTTTATATTATAAAGTAAAATCATCTCAAATTAAAAGTATTCATTATTGGGGAACATTAAAAACAATAAATAAGGTAAGAAATGAATTGATACATTATAAAAAAAGTTTTATATGTGATTGTACTGCTATTCAAGATTTTAATATTGCGGGTATATCTGTAAAAGAGTTTTTTATAAAATCAAATATGGACAAGATTATGGAACATATTATACAGTTAGGTAATCATATTGCTAAAGTACTTGGGTTAACAATAAATAAAGATGTTTCAATTATTGAATGCGATGCAAGAGATGGGTTAGTAAGTTATGTGTTTGATGATAAAATAATTGATGTTGACCCTAGTAGAAATGTAAATTAACATTATATATGGAGATTTGAGTAATGGACAAGTTAACGAACGAATTTAAGAATTCGCTAATTTATAATGCTGGAGATACATTAACTGATTATTTAGAAGTAGGAATTGATAGTTTTATAGAAGATGGAATACTAAAAGATATTCCTATAATAAAATCTATTACAGCTGGGTTAAAATTAGCAAAGAATATTCACGATAGAAATTTATTAAAACAGTTATTATCTTTTATAGGTGAATTAAATAATGGAACAATTAGTGAAGAACAATTAAACGAATACAAAAGCACAATAGAAAATAATTCTAAAAAATGTGAAGAAGAGTTAGGTAAAGTTTTATTATACTTGAATAGTTTTATAGATAAAGAAAAAAGTTTTATGCTTGCAAAACTGTTTAAACAATATATAAAACAAGAAATAAATTGGAACGAATTTTGCGAGTTTGCAGAGATAATAAATAGATTATTCATTCAGGACTTGCAAATATTAAAAAGAATAAAAGACAGAGACATTGATTTAATGTTTTCAAGAGAAGATGAATTCCGTGCAGAAAGATTATATTCATTAGGACTAGTTGGAATGTCTTTTAATGCATTAACTTGGGGAGATATAAAAGACGGACATATAAATAGTGGAAGAACAATAAGTCCATTAGGAAAAAAGTTTTGTGAAATAATTTTTTAGGGGGCTAATTATGTTTGATGAAGAAACATTGGAAAAAGTAACAATGGGAATGTTACAGAGTTTAGAATATGAATGTATAAATGGGTATGAAATGGACAGAACAGATTTCTCTAAGGTACTATTAGAGGAAGATATTAGTCAGTCTATTGCTAGATTAAATATTGGAATTAAAGATGAACAAATACAAGAAACAATGAGGTTAATTAGAAATTTAGACCATAATAATATCGTTTTGAATAATAAACAATTTACTAAGTATTTATTAGAGGGAATTTCTGTACCTGTACAAGAAAATGGAGAAACGAAATATAAAACAGTAAGAATTATAGATTTTGATAATATAAATAATAATACATTCAAAGCAATTAACCAATATACAATCATCGAACATAGTGAAAAAAGACCAGATATAATTATATTTATAAATGGTATTCCTTTAGTTGTTATAGAGTTGAAATCAACAGTTAGAGAAGAAGTAAATTTAGAAGATGGTTATAACCAATTAAGAGGCTATCAAGAAGTACACATACCTACCCTATTCTATTATAATCAGTTTATGATAGTAAGTGATGGTGTACAAGCAAGAGCTGGAACAATTACTAGTCCGTGGAGCAGATTTAGTGAATGGAAAAAGGTTGAAGATACAGATGAAGTATTAGAAAGTATGGCAACACATAAAACGCTATTTAATGGAATGTTACGAAAAGACAGATTATTAGATTTAATAAATAACTTTATATTATGGAGCGAAGATAGTAAAATTTTATCTGCTTATCATCAATATTTTGGGGTTAAAAAGGCAATTACAAGTACAGAAACAGCAATAGATAAAAGAACTGGAAAAGCTGGATTACTTTGGCACACACAGGGCTCAGGTAAAAGCTTTTCAATGGTGTTTTATGCAGGTAATATGATTAAAAAATTAAATAACCCAAGTATTGTTGTGGTAACAGATAGAAATGATTTAGATAATCAGTTATTCACAACATTTGCAAAATGTGAGGATTATTTAAAACAAGAACCTGTACAAATAGAAAATAGACAAGACTTAAACGATAAATTAGAAGGAAGAAAATCAGGTGGAATATTCTTTACTACATTACAAAAGTTTGAGGAAGAAACAGGAGTATTTAGTCAAAGAGATGATATATTAGTATTAGTTGATGAAGCACACCGTAGCCATTATGGTTTAGATGCAACTATTAGATTTGATAAAGCAAAGATGGAAGCATATAAAAAGTATGGTACAGCTAAATATTTACACGATGCTTTTCCTAATGCAACATATATAGGTTTCACAGGAACACCAGTAGAGACAAAAGATAAATCAACTACTAATGTATTTGGAGAGATAATAGATACATATGATATGACACAAGCAATCATTGATGGTTCAACAGTACCAATTATGTATGAGTCAAGAATGGCAAGAGTCGGGCTAAATCAAAAGATATTAGATGAAATAGATGATTACTACAATATGTTAGAGACCGAAGAAGGTGTTGAAGATTATAAAATAGCACAATCTAAAAAAGCAATGGCAACAATGAAACAAATTATAGAAGACCCTGATAGACTAGAGATGATTGTAAAAGATATTATAAAAAGTTATGAAGAAATAGAAAACAGTGTTGCAAATAAGGCAATGGTAGTTGCATATTCAAGAAACTCTGCATATACAATGTATAATAAATTCTTAGAACTTAGACCAGATTGGAAAGATAAAGTTAATATGATTATAACATCTAATAATAAAGATGATGAAGAGATGCAAAAAGCAATAGGTTCTAAGAAAGATAAGAAGCAACTTGAAGTAGATTTCAAAGATATGAATTCTAACTTTAAAATTGCAATTGTTGTTGATATGTGGTTGACTGGTTTTGATGTTCCAGGACTTGGAACGATGTATATAGACAAACCAATGAAGGCTCATAATTTAATGCAAGCAATAGCAAGAGTAAATAGAGTTTACAAAGATAAAACGGGTGGACTAATTGTTGACTATATAGGGCTAAAAAGATGGTTATTAGATGCATTGAAAACATATACAAAGAGAGACCAAGGTAAAATCGTAGATAATAGTGAATTAGTAAAAGTTTTAAATGATAAAGTAGAACTAATTAGAGATTTGTTTAATGGGTTCTATTATGGACATTTTGCAACAACAACAGATAGTGATAAATACGAAATAATAATGGCAGGAGCTAACTGGATGCTAGAAACAGAAGAAAAGAAAAATGCTTTTATGAAATACAGTTATGATGTTAAGAGCTTATATGCTCTTTGCACAGGAGTATTATCACAAGAACTAAAAGATGAAATATTATTCTTTATTTCAGTAAGGTCATTTATTTCAAAACTAAGTGGAGAGAAAATAGATGTTAAGGAAATAAACGCAAATGTAGCTAAAATGTTAGAAAGAGCAATACAAGATGATGAGATGCTACAAATAGGAGATGTACATAGTAGTAATCAATTAGCATTACTAAGTAATGAAATATTAAATAAATTAGCAAAAATGCAAAAGAAAAATATTGCTGTTGAAGTTTTAAATAGAGCATTGAAAGAATATGTTGCACAAATTGGAAAACAGAATGTGGTAATGATGGAAAAGTTTTCTACAAAGTTTAATAAAATTGCAGCAACATATAATGAAAGAACAAGTGTAGAAGATATACAAAAAATCATTGAAGAAATGATTAACTTAAAGAATGAAATTGAAGAAGAACTGAAAGCTGGAAATGAATTTAATTTATCACCAGAAGAAAAAGCATTTTTTGATGCTTTAGGACATGACCCAGAAGTAAAAGAACTAATGAAAGATGAAGTATTAGTTCAAATTGCAAAAGAATTAGTTGAAACAGTAAATAATAATATGACAATTGATTGGGACATTAGAAAAGATGCAAGGGCTAGAATGAGAATAGAAATTAAGAAATTGTTGATTAAATATAATTACCCACCAAATAAAAGTGAGAAAGCAGTTCAAACAGTTATAAAACAAGCAGAGTTAAAATGTAAAAGTATGATACAATAAAAGATATAGAGTTGATTATATTGATGTAATCAGCTCTATTTTATTAAGTGTTCAGCAAGGTATACTTTTACGAACTATAAAAAACAAACAAAATATAGTTCAAAAAAGTATATAAATAAAATTTACGAACGTTCGCAAAAAATATAGACATTTGTGAACAGGAATGGTATAATATAAAAAATATTTAGGGGGATAGATATGTCTAAGACGGTAGCTTATATAAGAGTTAGTTCCAAAGAACAAAACTTAGATAGACAAATTGAAGAATTGAAACATCTGGGAATAAGTGAAAAATATATATACCAAGATAAACAATCAGGTAAAGATTTTGAACGTATAGGGTATCAGTATATGAAAAAATCATTGGAGCCAGGAGATACAGTTGTAATAAAAGAACTTGATAGAATAGGAAGAAATCAAACTGAATTAAAAAAAGAGTGGGAATATTTTAAAAATAATGAAATAAATGTACGAGTACTTGATATGCCTGCTTTAAATATTGATTATGATGATGATACTCTAAAACCCATGATAAAAATGATTAACAGTATTATTTTTGAAATAATGTGTTGGAAAGCTCAAAATGAAAGAGAAACAATAAAAAAAAGACAAGCAGAAGGAATAGCTATAGCTAAGTCTAAAGATGTAAAGTTTGGAAGACCACCTATAAAAATAACAGAAGAGTTTAGAAGAGAAGTTAAGAGATGGAGAAATGGGGAAATTACCGCAACTGAAGCAATGAGAAATTCTAATACCAAAAAAACCACTTTTTATAAATTAGTGAAAGAAATTTAATATGCAAGTATATTTAAATTTAGGAGGAACAATGAAAAATAGATATATTGATAATATTATAGAACTTTTGGAGTACAATAAGTCAAAAGAATTATATTATTTAAGTGATTTGAAAGAAAAAGGTATAAAAATATCTTCTATACAAATGAAATCATTGATGGACATAAAACCATATGCTATATATTGTAAAGAAAATAAACCTTTTGTTATATTTATACCAGATGATAGCTTAGACAAAGAAGCAAATAAAAAAATATGGAACATGCAAATTCCAATTGTTATAAGTGTTTCAGAAAATACAATAAAAATATTTGAAGGTAGTAATTTAGACACATTAACCAAAGAAATTCAACTTATTGAAGAAAAAGATATAGAGAAATTTAAGGATGAAAAAAAATTATCTTTTTGGGATGTTCATAACATAAAAGAATTACAAAAATATTGTAATCGAACCAATAATTTGAATAATTTATTATTAAAAAATATTAAGTATTTAAATAATGAGCTAAAAACGAAGTATAACATTAAATTTGCTACAAAATTAGTGTTAAGAATTATTTTTATTAGATTTTTAATAGATAAAGGTGTAAATATAGATTATGATAAATTTAATGATAATATAGAAGATAACAAAAATAAATTTATTGAGATTATAAGAAATAAAGATGAGTTATATAAATTATTTAGACATTTAAAACAAAAGTTTAATGGTAATTTATTTGATATAGAGGGTGAGCTAGAAGATACAAGTCTAAATAACAATATATTTGAACTGATTTCTGATTTTATATCTGCCAAACAAGATTTGGTAAATAATCAAATTTCTTTTTTTGATATATATGACTTTGATATTATACCAATTTCATTGATAAGTGCCATATACGAAATTATATTAGGCGAAGATACACAGAATAAGGACAAAGCATTTTATACGCCAGATTATTTAGTTAAATATTTGTTACAAGATATAGAAATATGTAACAAAAATAGTTTTAAAGTATTAGACCCTTCGTGTGGTTCGGGAATTTTCTTGGTTGAAACATTTCAAAAAATATTAGAAATGCATACAGATGAAAATGGCTATATAAATGATGATAAAAAGATTAACAAATTGTTGACTGATAATATTTATGGAATAGACATAAATGAGGAAGCTATTGATATATCAATTTTTTCTCTATACTTGGTAATTATGGAATATAAAAATCCAA
The DNA here is from genome assembly GCA_946409935.1 of uncultured Clostridium sp. Classification (GTDB taxonomy): domain Bacteria; phylum Bacillota; class Clostridia; order TANB77; family CAG-508; genus CAG-269. The sequence goes on from CAMJYG010000020.1 coordinate 8,298, forward strand.
AAACATTGCAGAATTATAAATTTCCTACTTTAAAAGGTATCAATTTATTAGTTGCAGATTTTTTTGATGACAAAAAAGTTAACCCTATATTAGAAAAACAATTTGACTTAATTATAGGTAATCCTCCATGGGGAAAGGTAGATGATAATACTAGCCATAGAAATTTTTGTATTGACAGAAATTTTCCAGTGCAAAATAACGAAATAAGTAGAAGTTTTCTATTTAAAGCAATTGAAAATTGCAAGCAAAATACATTATGTTGTTTAGTACTACCATCTAGTCTTTTATATAATGTTGAAGAGCCTGCAAGAGAAACAAGAAAAATTATTTTGGAACAAACAAAGATAGTGAAAATAATTGAAATGTCATCAGTTAGAAAAATGATATTTGAAAATGCTATAGCTCCAACTTTTTGTATATTTATAAAAAAAGATAATACAGATTATTTAAAAAATAAAATTAAGTATACATCTTTAAAACCAAATATATATTTTAGATTATTTAATACTATCTGTATAGAGAAAAATGATACTAAATATATAGTACAAGAATTTTTTAGAAATAATGATTGGGCTTGGAAAACAGTTTTATATGGCTCTTACTTTGATGTCAATATAATAATGAAATTGAAGAATAAATATAAAACACTTGGAGAAGTAATAGAAGAAGAACATTTTGTGAGTGGAACAGGATTAGCAACTAATCTAGGGGATGCTAAGGATGCTAGAAAATTGATAGGAAAGAAAATTTTAGATGCAAAAAATGATATAGACTCTTTCTATGTTAATGATAAGCCAGCAAATATTTTTAACAAAAAGTATATACATAGAATTCCAAATTTAGAAAGATTTAAAGCTCCATTTATTGCTATAAAAAAAGGTGTAAATCTTAAAAATTATAAACTTAGAGCAGGGTATTCAGAAAATGATTTTTTATTTACAAATGCTATTACATCTATTAAAGGAAATATAGAGCAAAAAGATAAACTATTAAATATGGTAGGGTTATTAAATTCATCCTTATATGCATATTTAACTTTAATGTTAGCATCTTCTGTTGGGATAGAAAGAGAACAACATTATAAAAAAGAAGTAATGGACAAACCATATATTTATAGTAAAGATATAGTTAATTTAGTAAGAAAAATAATAACAATGAAAAAAGATGATATTCTTAATGAGTATGAAATAGAAAATAATATAAAGAAGTTGGACAATATTGTTTTAAAAGAGTTTGGTTTGAAAAATAATGAAGCAGTTGATTATATATTAAATGTTGAACTACCATCTATTGTATGTAAGAAAGATTATGTTTCTACGCGAGCATCTGAGCAAGATTTGAGAAAATATTCACAATATTTCATAGATTATTTTATAGATTTATTTGAAAATGAAAAAAATATAAAGGTGACATTATATCCTAATATAAAGGGAATTTTAACTATTTTTGAATTAGAGATTGTTAGTGATACAGAAGGAAGCGGTATTGAAATTTGCAAAAATATTGATAAGGAAAAGGAATTTTTAGGTAATCTTATTATAGATAAAATTGAAAACATAATGTATGCTAGAGATATTTTACATTTTGAGAAAAATACATTTTATATAATAAAATCTAATGAATTAAAAAACTGGCATCCTTTAAAGGCTAAAATTGATTTAGAAGAGGTACTTGGCAATATTAGTTTAGCAGGTGAGGAGGAATGTACAGATGAATAAAGGGTTTAAAGAAACATCACTTAATAAACTAATAGTAGAGAAGCGATTAAAAAAAAATATTATATTTGTTTTAAAATCATTAGAAGCAATGAAAAATGATTTAATTGAAAGCAAAGAAACATTACCAAATCATGAAGAGAAAATAAGAAATTATTTAAAAGAAAAATATTTACAAAACAGTGAATTTAGAAATTTAAATTCATTTAATGAAATGGTTAGATTTGAAATAGAAAGTCCAGAAAATTACGATGAAAAGAGTTATTTATATGTTGGAAGAATTGATTTAAAAATATTGGGTGAAGAGTCATTAGTGAAAGATGAAGCATATAATGTAATCGAGTGTAAAAGAATAGATGGAAAAAATACATTAAATAAAGAATATATTGAAAATGGATTAAAAAGATTTGTTACAAAAAAATATTCATCATATAATAATCAAAATGCAATGCTAGGGTTCGTTGTTAGAAATATTGATATATTTGAAAATACAGAAAAAATAAATGAACTACAACAAGTAGATAAAGAAATAAATGTCATTGAATTTGAAAAGATAGAGAAAGATTATTATTTATATAGAGGGAGATATAATAATGGCAAATTAACAATATTACATGCATTTTCCAATATTTCAGGTGTAATAGATAAAAAATAATGTTGTTAAAGTACAGAGAGTAGATTTTATTCTATTCTCTTTTTCTACGTAAAATATTATTAGAGGAGCAAATATGAACCAATATATTTTAAATGAAATACAAAAATTTCATAAACAAAATATACCACTTACTGAATACCCAAAGAGGGTAAGAAATCTTAGAAAAAAAATCAATTACCTAACAAAATTAAAAATATTATATATAGGCCAAATGTATAATAATAATGAAATTGATGAAGCGGAATATAAACAATTATATACAATATTTGAATATCAAAGGTTAAAATACCAAGAAAAAGTGAATTAAATTTTAAAATAGAAAAATACCATAGATTTAAAACCTTGTAAAGACTTTATATACAGCGATGATAACCAAACAAGTTTTTAGCGACGAAAAAGCGACGGAATTAAAAATAAATGGTAATAATTGAAGATAAAAGAAAATAAACAAAATACTAATAAACGTTGAAATAAAGATACTTTAGAGTAATTCGTGATAATCTGTGATAATGCCCTTCTGGAACTCATAACCCGAAGGTCGTAAGTTCGAGTCTTACCCCCGCAACCAGTAATATCAAAGGTTTCAACATTTCACTGAAACCTTATTTTTATGCTTTGACGTAATTTTGACGTTATTCGGCATAAAATTTAAAACAAGTCTTCTAGTATAGCACTTGCTTTTTTATCTTCTTCTGGAATTTGGTCTAGATAATAATTAGTAGCTGTAGATGGCAAATGACCAAGTCTTTTTGCTACACTAACAACATCTAATCCTTTATTAACTAATATGCTTTCATTTAAAGCTCTTAAGTCCTTTAAATTTATTTCTCTTAAATTATTATCTTTTAGAAATTGTTTAAAACTTTTTGAAAATGTATCTGGGTTCATTGTAAATAATGCTGTATCTTTACTAGGCTTACCTAAATATTTGTAGTATTCTTTTACTATATTTATATAAGAATTAGGAACATAGAATAATCTGTTTTTTCCTGTTTTAATATCTTTAATTTTTGTTCCATTAGGGATATTTATTTTAGCCTTATTTAAGTCTATACTGCATTTGTTAAAATTTATATCATTAAATGTCAGAGCCATAACTTCTCCTCTTCTTGCTCCAGTATATAATGAAGTATATATAGCAACTTGTAATTCTTTATTTTCTAATTTTTCTAAAGACTTAATAAATCCATCTAATTCTTCATAGCTGTATAAAACAACTTTCTTTTTTTGTTTCTCTGTGTTTTTGGGAATAGAAACTTTATCAGCTACATTATAATCTATTAAATCCCATTCAATTCCTTTATTTAAAATGGCTGAAATTACTTTTATATGGTTTTTAATTGTTTTAGATGACAAATTATATTCATTTAATAGTTTATTGGCAAATTCTTGAATTTGAAGCCTTTTTAGCTTATTTATTTTTATTGTTCCAATGTCATCTAAAATATGATTGTTTAACATATTTTTATAATTTTTATATGTAGTTTCAGATAAGTTGTCTTTTCCATATTTATCTAAAAATAATTGACATAGTTCTGTGAAAGTAAGACCTGAGCTTTTTCTATAATTTCCTTTTTCAATTTCAGCAACAAATAAAGCTAATTTCCTACTAGCTTCAGAAGGAGATGAAGCTTTAATTGTTTTGCTGTATCTTTCGCCTTCGTACATATATTCTAAAAAGTAACTATTATTTCCTCTTTTTCGTATTGTTCCTGCCATAATAAAAACCTCCTTAAACAAAAATTTGGTACTTGTATATGAATATCGTAAAAGAGGAGCATATTTTAGAATAATAGACTTTTCATGATGGGATTTAGAACTTCCTACTGAAGAAGAAATGCAAAATGGAATAAAAAATTTAGAAAAAGTAAATTATAAAGTTGATTATGTTATTTCTCATTGTTGTCCAACCAATATTCAAGCATTAATTGGAGGAGGAACTTATAAGAAAGATTATTTGACTGATTATCTACAAGAAATATCAGAAAAATTAGAATTTAAGAAATGGTATTTTGGACATTATCATGACAATAGACAAGTGAATGACCAATATGTTTTATTATATGAAGATATAATACCTTTAGAGTTTAAAAGCATATTTGAATAAAAAATACAAAAAAACATATATAATATATTGATAATATACGCATAATATGTTATAATATACATATAATATATCATGGAGGTGATATTATGGCTACGATTAATGTTAATGTAGATGAAAAAATAAAAGAACAAGCTAAAGAGACTCTTGATTATCTTGGAACGAATTTTACAAATGTTATCAATATGTTATTAAGACAAATAATCCTAACTGAAAGTATTCCTTTTGAAATAAAAGTACCAAAATTAAATGCAGAAACTATAAAAGCTATTGAAGATGCAGAAAAGGGAATAGGATTAAGCAAAGGATATACTAATTTAGATGAAATGTGGAAAGATTTAGAGAAAGAGGATTGATAAATTTGTTAACAGTAAAATATACTAACTTATTTAAAAAAGATTATAAATTAATAAAAAATAGAGGTCTTAATCTAAAGCTATTACAAGAAGTTGTTGATATGCTTGCTAACGAACAAACATTGCCTGAAAAGTATAGAGATCATTATTTGGCAGGAGAATATAAACGGATATAGGGAATGTCATATACAACCTGATTGGCTTTTAATTTATAAAATAGATAAAGGTGAATTAGTATTAACAGCATATAGAACAGGTTCACATTCAGACTTATTTTAAAAATAACATATAATTTTAAAGTGCAATTTTCGTATTTCAAAGTGCAAAAATTGCACTTTAAGATTATAAGCAAAAAGCGTTATTGATTTATTGCTATCAATAACGCTTTTAGAATCTTTTACTACAACATGGTAGTTAAGTTAAAATTATAATACTATAGATTTATAAATAATGCAATATTTTTTATCCTGAGGAGACATTTCACAAAAAGCAGTTTCCTCTCTAAATTCTAACCATTCTTTTAATATATCATTTTCATTTACTTCTCTAAAATTTATCAACATCAATCCAAACTGCTTTACTTTGACCATTATCATCAATAACGATATATTCTTCTTTGTAATCTTCATCTAAGATGTTGATATTATAATAAAGAACTAATTCATGAGCATTTTTGCCCTCATATGTAAAAATATTTTCAGAAATACCTAGAAAATCTTTTACAACTATATCAATATTAATTTCTTCTTTAAACTCTCTTCTTAAGGCATCTGTACTTTTCTCTAAAAATTCAATACCTCCACCTAAACATCTATAAAATGTTTGATTTTTTACTTTATCGAATCCTTCACTTACAAGTAATTTATTATCTTTAATTTCAAGCCCTAAAACTATAGGACGTATTTCTTTAAATTTGTTCATAATCTAAACCTCCTTTTCTCCTAAATCTTCAGAAAATCTTAACAAATATCCATCAGGATCTTGTATTAAGAATTCTTTATTTCCTAATAATTTATTATCTTGTCTATACCAATTTTCTTCAATATCAAAAGTTATTTTATAATTTGAATTTTTAAAGTTATTATATATTTCATCCAGATTTTCTACTTCTAGTTGAAAATTTATCCCATTTCCAAAAGGATAGGAAAGAGGGGCAATATCCCATTTATCTGTATCAGAAATTTCTTGTAACATAAATTGTATTTCGCCTAAACTCATAAGTGCAAATTTATTTTCAGGTCTATCATATTCTATTTTAAATCCAGCAGTTTTATAAAAATTCAAACTATTTTCTAAATTAGTAACAGATAATTCAGGAATATTTTTATTAAATTCTAAATAGTTTGAACTCCTTAATATTTCACTTTTGAAATATTGCTCTTGAAATTCTGTAAGAACTCTTATTTCGTTATTAGAAAAAGATTTATTTTCAGGAACAATAATTAATTTATCATCATTATCATTTAACCTATGTATTATTGCAATGCATTTGCCTTTAAAATTTTCTATTGGCTCATGTATTCCAAGCAAATAACATTCTAATTCTTCTCCATCACCACTTATTGTATTGGGAATATATCCATAATTTATAGGATAAATAAAACCATATTTAGGATGTTTACTTCCTAAAGGTCTATCAATTGTTACTTCTAGTGTTTTATCCAAATAATTTATACTATTCATAAATAATCACCTTTCATAGATATTCAATCTTTAAATTCATTCATTGTTTTTAGCTTAGATTTTATTTTTTCATCAGATGTGTACTTTAACCATTTTTCAAAAGTTTTAGAATCTAAAGTCCCACTTTTGTAATCTTGCAAATATTTTAAAGCTAAAGGTTTACAGTTTTTATAATTTTCTTTATACTCTGGAATATCAGGATGTCTTTTTACATCCATAGCTTTTTTTGAAGCTATAGAGGCTTTTAAATTAACTAAATAATCTTTTTTCTTTTCTCTTAAAGCAACAATATCTGCTCCAACATCTTTACAGGTTTGTCTAGTTTTTTCATTTTGAATTCTATCACAATAAGTTACATTTACTTTGTTTGTATAAAAATACTTACCACAGCATTTACATTTTTTTATGTGATTACTATTGTTGCTTACTAGAAATAGTAAATTTAAATAAAATAATTCAAAAACAGAACTAAGTTTATATATTTTTCCATATTCAAGTTTTATATTATTTTTATTTGATAATTCTTTTAATTGTTTTATTAATGTTTTTGTGTCTTTTCTTGTAGTTTTCACATAATCAGGATTAATAGATAACAAATCATATATTTGTAACATATTTAAAGTTGCAGTAAGAATTACAGAAATACTAAGTGAAAAAGCATTTAATTTTTCGGAAGCAGAACTATTAAATATTCATAAAAGATTATTTAAAGACATATTTGATGGTGCAGGAGTTTATAGAGATTATAATATTACTAAAAAGGAATGGGTATTAAATGGAGATACAGTAACATATGCTTCATTTCAAAATATAAAAGAAACGTTAGAATATGATTTTAAACAAAAAAAAGCTTTTTCATATAAAGGATTAAGTTTAGATGAATCTATAAAACATTTATGTTCTTTTGTTGCAAATATATGGCAGATACATCCATTTTGTGAAGGTAATACTAGAACAACGGCAGTATTTATCATAAAATATTTGCGAACATTTGGATTTGATATTAATAACGGTAAAAAAAATGGCGAATGGCAGGTAAAATTGTAGTATATTTACCTGATTTATACTAGTTTGCAAGGATTGTATTTTCTATTACATAAGTAGAAAATACAGTCCTTGCAAATTATAAATATTTATATCTGTCCTTCATTTTTATCAAATTCCTTGTTTAATTCTTTAAAGAATCTAAATTTATTTCCAGAAGTGTTTTTACCCTTTAAAATATAACCATTATATATTCCACCATTTTCATCATTTAAATTAACGCTTAAATTCATATTATATACAAATTTTTGATTTAAATTATTTACAATGTGAATTTTAAACGATAAATTATAATTAATATCATCTATGTTAATATTAGCTTCTTTCAAAACTTTACCATTAAAAGAAACAGTACTTGTATCTTGAGATACAGAATAATTTGTTAATATATCTTTATTTAAATATCCTAAAGTTATGGGATTAGAACAATCTGTGTAAAAAGTAGGTTTTGAATAATCATTATTCTCATTTTCGCTATTTGTATTTACTATATTAAAATCTATTCTGCCATTATTAGGTTCTTGAATATTTTTATATTTACCAAAATCTAAAGGGTTTTTATAATTTAAAACTTTATTCCCTAAATCAGCAGATGAATTCATAACAATGCTATCTATATATAAATTTTTAATTGTATTTTCATCTGTTAAATCTGATACATGACCAAGATTATCTATGTATATTGATAAATCTGTAAATTGACATATACTCATATTTTTTAGAGAGTGATTTTGTGAATTATCTATTGCGTTTGCACTACTATATAATAATATTTTTTGAATATTAAAAATTGAGTTTTCGTTTTCATCAGCGAGCTCTATCATTTCGTTTGCAAAATTATTTCTTGCCAAAACAGTTGAAAAAACAAAATTATAGTATAATAAAAAAATTATAAATAGTAAGATAATCAATATTGTAAAAGTTAATTTTTCATTTTTTATTTTAATTTTTTTCATATTTTTAATCATTCCCTTCTAGGGCTTTGCCCTAAGCGTTGTACAGAAATTTTCTTACGAAAGTTTCGCACTAGAACAAATTAACGGAAAGCTTTACTACTTATAATTTGTTGCTAATTAAAATTTATAGTTTAAAATAACATACTACAAGTTTACTAGCTTTCCGATTTGTTCTTCTGGAATTTAATATATTATTTAAGTCTATTATATAGCATTTCCATATAATTATATACTTTTTCATGCCATAATTCATCGCTTGCATATCTTGTATTAACACCAGCTAGAGTGGGACCATTATAATACCAAGCACTTGCAAATTCGTCATCATAAATCTTTGTGCCGGAAGGATTTAAATAATATTTAACAAGAGCTTTAGCAACAGTTTCTATTCCATTAGCATAATCCTCAAATTCGAAAGAAGATTCATAAGGTGTTGCATCATAAGAACCATATCCAAATAAATTATGTTTGTCATTTGCTATTGCAGAAGTTCCCCAACCACTTTCATGAATTGCTATAGAAGCTAGGAATATACCATTTATATTATATTTTTTCTCCATGTTATAAAATACTGAATAATTGTCCTCAAAAATATATTTAGTATCATTTGGTAATCCAGTAAATATTTTCTTATAGTCATTTAAAGTTAATCCACTTGCTCTATTTAAAGGCATATCGATATTTACTTTTAATAAAATTCTTTGAATTCTATTCTTTTCTACAATATTTGGTGTTGTATAAGAAGAAGTTAATTCAGATGTTTTTAAATATCCTTCGATACCATCATAAGAAACTTTACACCATTCCTCACTAGGTAATTCTAATAGCTTAACATCTAAACTTTTCTTTATTTCAGCTAAATCTGAGGAAACTGAATCGGTAGATTCTTTTAATAAATTATCATCTTTCAAATACATTATATCTCCTATATGTACCTTATGTTTAGCCAAAAATTCAGATGTTCCTAAGTCTATAATTTTTGGGACTGGGTCTGATAATTTTTCTTTTGATAAAATTATTTCTTCTATAAAATTTCCATTTTCAAATGTTTTTACAACAGTAACATTATCTTTGCCAAGAACGCCTTCTTGCATTAAAATTTCCTCACCTTTTGGAAGAGAAGGATTATTGTTGTAAGTTGTTTCGAACTCTACATCTCTGGTTTCTACAGCTTGTTCCTTAACTCTGTCAATATCAGAGTTTTCTGAAATTATACTTTGCATATTTAATCTATGTCTATTTATTTCATATTCAGAAACTGTATTATTTGAGGGTATATCAATTGCATAACTTACTTTAGAAGAATTGTCTTTGGGAAAAAATAATACCATTCCAATAATTAAAGCAGAACAGCCAATTATAATATGTGGTAATTTTAATTCAGAATTCCTTGGTGAAGATTTTGTTGAATATTTTTTTACCTTTTTTGTATTCTTAACTTTTTTATTAATATTTTGATTATTATTTTCTGAGATTCTACTTTCTTGTAATTCTTTAAAAATGTCTGTTAAATTACGATTATCATAATTAGAAGAATTATTATCATTTAACATTAATTTTCTCTCTCTTTCTATATTTAAAATAACTCAATAATATTATACAACAAGAAAATCAACTTGTCCAGAATTCTTTGCAATTAACATAAAATACTTGAAATATTTGCAAAATAGTATATAATATTGAAGAAAGGAATGATTGTAAAAATGGAAATAGAAAAAAGCATAGGCTATACTTTCAAAAACAAAAAACTATTAGAAAAAGCACTAACACATACATCATATGCTTATGAGAATAAAGTAGAAAGTAATGAAAAACTAGAGTTTTTGGGAGATAGCATATTAGAATTTATATCAAGTAAATATATCTATTCTAAATATCCAAATTTAAAAGAAGGAGAAATGACTAAAGTTAGAGCAACTGTAGTTTGTGAAGAGAGTTTACACAAAGTTGCAAAGTTGCATGGTTTTAGTGATTTCTTAAAATTAGGAAAATCTGAACAGTTATCTGGAGGAAAAAATAGACCAGCAATACTTGCAGATAGTGTTGAAGCAGTAATTGCGGCAATATATCTTGATGGAGGATTAGAACCTGTAGACAAATTTATTGTAGAAAACTTATCAAATGAAATAGAAATGGCAACAAAACATGTAGGAATAAGGGATTATAAAACAGTTTTACAAGAAAAACTTCAAGAACATGGAGAAGTAAAAATAGAATACCAGATAATAAGTGAAAAAGGTCCAGACCATGATAAAATATTTGAAGCACAAGTAAGTTGTGATGGAAGGATATTAGCAAAAGGAACAGGAAAAAGCAAAAAAGAAGCACATATGAGTGCTGCAAAAAAGGCATTGGAAATAATTAATTAGAAAAGAGGGTAGAAGTTTGAAAAATAATTACAATTTTGGCTATGTCAAATTTTATTAAAAACTTAGGTATACATACAACAAGTATGCGCCCTTGCCTTTTTAATAAAATTTTCCTTGCAAAAATTTAATTCTTTTCCAAACTGATTTGTGAGTTAAGAAAGGAATGTGATTATCTGTGAAAAAGCAATATATAATACCTATATTTGTACCACATTTGGGATGTCCAAATGATTGTATTTTTTGCAATCAAAAATCAATAAGTGGTCAAAAGAAGAATATGACTAAAGAAGAAGCAAAAAAAATAATAGATAATTACCTAGATAGCTTAAAAAATGAAGAGGCGCGGAGTAGAAATAGCCTTTTTTGGAGGAAGTTTTACGGCAATAGAACCTAAGGTTCAGGAAGAATTATTACAAACAGCGTATGAATACATAAAAAATGGAAAAGTAGATAGCATAAGAATATCTACAAGACCAGATGCAATAAATAAAGAAATATTAAAAAGATTAAAAAAATACAAAGTAAAAACAATAGAGCTTGGAGTTCAATCTGCCAATGATTATATATTAAAAAGAGCAAATAGAGGACACACATTTGAAGATGTAAAAAAAGCATCAAAATTAATAAGATGGTATGGGTTTAAATTAGGGCACCAAATGATGGTAGGTTTGCCAGAAAGCACAAGAATTGATGAAATAAACACAGCAAAAGCATTAATAAAATTAAAACCTAAAATGGTTAGGATATATCCAGTTTTGGTAATAAAAAATACCAAATTAGAGGAAGAATATAAAGAAGAAATATACAGACCATTATCTGTTGTACAAGCAGTAGAAATCTGTAAAGAACTAGTTAGAATGTTTGCAGACAATGATATTGATGTTATTAGAGTAGGACTTCAAAATACAGATGAAATAGCAGAGCCAGGCAGTAACAAAAGCGAGGTAGTAGCAGGACCATATCATCCAGCATTTAGGCAATTAGTAGAATCTGCAATGTGGTATGATGCCATTGTTGCAAAAATTAAAAAGTTAAATGTGAAAGTAAAAGAAGTACAAGTAACAGTAAACCCAATAGATATAAATAATGTAATAGGACATAAAAAAGAAAATGCTTTAAAATTGAAAGATGTATATGATGTAGAATTAATTGTAAAACAAGATGAAAATATAAAACAGGGAAAATCAAAAATTGATGTTATAAAAACATATGAGGATTTTTTAGAAGTATAATACATAAGATCACTTTTATTGTAGATAATAACAATAAAGGTGATTTTATGCATATTGAAGAAAAATATAATTTTAAAAAATTTATAATAGAAATATTAGGAACAATTACAGGTGCTTTCATAATGGCATTTGGAATATCTGAGTTTCTACTTCCAAACCAATTATCATCTGGAGGGATAAGCGGAATTGCAACTATAACATATTATTTATTAAACATACCAATGGGAACGATGATTTTAATAATTAACCTTCCATTATTTATATTTGCATTTTATAAAATTGGAAAAGTATTTTTTGTAAAATCTATAATTGGGACTATATCTCTATCTTATTTTATAGATTTGCTAGACACATTAGAGCCATTAACAAATGACAAATTTTTGGCATGCATATATGGAGGAATAATAATAGGGCTACGGAACAGCGATTATACTAAAATCTAATTCGTCAACTGGGGGAACAGACTTAATTAGTCACATAGCTAAAGAATATAAACCAACATTAAGAATGGGAAGTAGCATTATAATAATGGATATTGTAATAGTCACACTAAATGTATTTTTTCTTAAAAAAATAGAAATAGGTCTATATTCTGCAATAGCCATTTATTTAATGGGAAAAATGATTGACATTTTATTTGAAGGAATATATTTTACAAAATTAGTTTTAATAATATCAAATAAAAATGAAATAATAGCAAAAGAAATAGGTGAAAAAATCAAAAGAGGAACAACTGGTCTTTATGGAAAAGGAATGTATACAAATGAAGAAAAATTAGTATTAATATGTGCAGCATCAAGAGGAGACATTTCTAAAATAAAAATGGTAGCAAGAAAAATAGATTCAAATAGTTTTATTATTGTAACGAATTCAAGAGAAGTATTTGGGTTGGGATTTAAAAATTTTTAAACTAATCACTCGCGCAGACTTTTAATTATTAATGGCCGACTAGTAACAAATAGTAACTTAAATTTAAAAATGCTTTTGGAGATACCTTCTAAAAACATTGAAAAAGTGATATAATTTTTTAAGAAAAAATAAATAAACCAATTAGGAGCAATTATGAAAGAACAAAAATATATATTAAAAAATATAGATTTATTTGAATTAAAAGACATATTTGAGTGTGGGCAATGCTTTAGATGGAACAGGCAAGAGGATGGAAGTTATACAGGAGTATTTGGAAGAAATGTATTAAATGTAAAAAAAGAAGAAAACCAAATTATATTTCAAGGTATTTGTGAAGAAAATATAGAAAAGACAGTTCGAAATTATTTTGACTTAAATAGAAACTATGAAGAAATAAAACAAAAATTATCTATGATAGATGAAAATATGCAAATGAGTATACAATATGGAAAAGGAATTAGAATATTAAATCAGGATTTATGGGAAACAATAATATCATTTATAATATCTGCAAATAATAATATCCCAAGAATTAAAGGTATAATAGAAAGAATTTCTGAAAAATATGGAAAAGAAATAATATGGAAAAATAAGAAATATTATACATTTCCAACAGCAGAAGAATTAAAAAATGTTTCTGTAGAAGATTACAGAAAATTAGGCCTAGGATTTAGGGATATTAGACTATATAAAACAACACAAATGATACTAAACAAAGAAGTAGATTTAGAAAAAATGCATAAAAATCCTAATACTTATGAAGTACGAGATCAACTCTTAAAATTATCTGGTGTAGGACCTAAAGTAGCAGATTGTATATTATTATTTTCAAACTTAAAAAGATTAGAGGTATTTCCAATAGATGTATGGGTAAGACGAGTAATGAACGATTTATACATAAAAAATGAAGATGAAACTAAAGTTAGTAAAAGACAAATTGAGAATATTGCACAAGAAAAGTTTGGAAAATTAGCAGGATTGGCACAGCAATATTTGTTTTATTGGAGAAGAGAAGCTTAACTTAAGGTTAAAAAATAATTGGCAAATTTCGTCGTTTAACTGCACTGCGAAAGCTATCAGCTATTTAGCCTAGAAATTTATCCAATTCTTTTTCAAACTCTATATGTGTGCCTTTTAAGCGAAGTGAGAAAGGAATGTAATTTTAAATGGGAATAAGAATTATATATGGAAAACCCGGAAGCGGGAAAAGTGAATATTGTTTTTCAGAAATAGCAAAATTAATAAAAACAAATAAAAAAATATATATGATTACACCTGAGCAATTCTCATTTACAGCAGAAAAAAAGTTAATGGAAGCGGTAGAAACAGATGCTGTAATTAATGCAGAAGTTATTACACTAAGCAGAATGGCATATAGAGTTTTAAATGAAGTTGGTGGAGCAAGTAAAACACATCTTTCCAAATGTGGAAAATCTATGTTAATGTATTCAATACTAAATAAATATCAAAAAGATTTAAAATTTTTAGGAAAATCTGATGATAATATAGACATAAGCATAGCAGCAATTACGGAATTTAAAAAGCATGGAATTACGTTGGAAATATTAAAAGAAGAAGTAGAAGATGTAAAAGATAATTATCTAAAAACAAAATTAAAAGACATGTTGTTAATTTATGAAAAGTTTGAAGAATATATAGCTGGAAATTACATAGAAGATACTGATTTATTAACTATACTTGCAAGTAGTATAGAGTATACAAATATTATAGATGATAGTATTATTTATTTGGACGAGTTTGCAGGGTTTACAAAACAAGAATATGAGGTGTTAAAAAAATTTATTAAAAGAGCTAAACAAGTAAATATTACAATATGTACTGATAATATAGAATTTAATACAAATCCAGATATTGATATTTTTTATTCAAATAAAAAAACACTAAACAAAATTATTAATCTAGCAAAGGATAATAATTTCGAGTTACAGGGTTTTGTTAATTTAGAAAAATTACATAGATTTAAAACAGAAGAAGTACAACACTTAAGTGAAAATATAAGTAATATAAAATCCACAAAATATGATAAAAATGTGGAAAACATACATTTATTTTTAGCTAAAAATGCTTATTCGGAAATAGAAAATGTAGCAAAAGAGATTGTAAAACTTATAAGAACAAAAAATTTAAGATATAAAGATGTTGCAATAATAACAAAAAATATAGGTGATTATTCATCCTTAGTAAGAAGTATTTTTACAAAATACGAGATACCGGTTTTTATTGACGAGAAAAGAGATTTAAATCAAAATGCAATTGTGCAGTATATATTATCAATTTTAGAAATATTGGTGAAAAATTTTTCTTCAGAATCAATTTTCAATTATTTAAAAATTGGTTTTAGTGATATTGATGAAGACGAAATTTTTACTTTAGAAAATTATTGTACCAAATGGGGGATAAAGCAAAATAAATGGAAAAAAGATTTTAAATATGAAATTGATAACGAAAGTAAAAAACAAGAAATAGAAAGGCTAAATGAATTAAGAAAACAAATAATAAATCCACTAATAGATTTAAAAAATGAGATAGATAAACAAAAAACAGGTCAAAATATAACTAAATGTTTATATGAGTTTATACAAAAACAAAATATAGAAACTAAAATTTGTGTAAAAATTAATAAACTTGAAGAAGAAGGATATATTGATTTAGCAAATGAATATACATCAAGTTATAAAACAATATTAGAAGTTTTAGACGAAATCGTATTAGTATTTAATAATGAACAAATTACAATTGATAAATACAGCAAGATTTTAAAAGTGGGATTAAAAAATAGCGGCTTAGGAAAAATTCCGGGAACTCAAGACCAAGTAACATTGGGAGATGTAGAAAGGTCTAGAAGCCATAAAGTTGATGCTGTTTTTATAATTGGTTTAAATGATGGAATATTTCCAAGTGTTAATAATAAAGAAGGTTATTTTAATGATACAGATAGAGAAATATTAAAATTAGATGGGTTAGAACTAGCCAATGGAACCGTAGAAAATTTGTATGAAGATAATTTTAATATTTACAAAGCATTTACTACAGCTGAGAAATATTTATATTTATCTTATTTATCAACAGATAGAGAAGGAAAATCTTTAAGGCCGTCAATGTTGATACATAAAATAAAGAAGCTATATCCAAAACTAAAGGAGCAAAGTGATATAATAAATAAAAAATATGAATTGATAAATAATGAAATTACATATGAAGAATTATTGGAAAATATTGCGAAATTAAAGAAAAATGAAAAAATAGAAAATATTTGGTATGAAATATATAATTATTATAAAGATAAAGATGATTGGGAAGAGAAGCTAAAAAACGATTTGAAAGGATTACAATACACAAATGTACCATCTGATATAAAAAAAGAGAACATAGAAAAGCTATATGGAAACGTTTTAAATACAAGCATATCAAAATTGGAAAAATACAGAGGTTGCCCATTTTCATATTATTTACAATATGGACTAAAAATAAAAGAAAAAGACGAATTGAAAATTCACACATTCGATACGGGTTCATTTATGCATGAAACGATAGATGAATTTTTTGAAAAAGTAAAAGAAGAAAATATCAAGTTACCAGATTTAGAAGAAGAAGATATATTTAGAATTGTTTCAGAAATAATAGATAATAATCTAAAACTAAGTAAGAATTTAATATTTACTGCTACTGCAAAATATAAAGTTTTAGTAAAAAGGTTAAAAAGAATAGTAAGTAAAGCTTTAAAATATATTATTCAAACTCTAATTTATAGTGATTTTAACATTGAAGGAACAGAAATAGAATTTAGCAAAAAAGGAAAATATAAACCAATAATTTTGGAGCTAGAAGATGGTAAAAGAGTAGAAATAACAGGAAAAATAGATAGGCTAGATACAGCAAAAAGCGAAGATGGAAAATATTTAAGAATTATAGACTATAAATCATCTGCTAAAAACATAGATCTAAATGAAGTATATGCAGGTTTACAAATTCAACTGCTAACTTATACAGATGCTATATGTAAAGAAGAAGACATAATGCCTGCCGGTATATTTTATTTTTCACTATTAGAACAGATAATAAGTGCAGATAAAAGGATGTCAGATGACGAAATTGAAGAAATGATAAAAAAGAACTTTAGAATGAAAGGCTTAATTTTAGCGGATGTCAAAGTAATAAAGATGAATGATAATACCTTATCATCTGGAAGTTCTAAAATGGTGCCGGCTGCAATTACAGCATCTGGAACAGTAAATGAAAAATGGACAAATGGTGTAAATAAAGAAGAATTCAAAGTGCTTCAAGATTATATTTCTATTACTATAAAACAAATTGCTAAAGAAATATTAAGTGGGAAAATTGATTTAAGACCATATAATAAAAAAGGTAAAACACCTTGTGAATATTGCGAATATAAAACTATATGCGGATTTAATCCGAGACAAAATAATAATAACTATAATTATATAGACAAAAAATCAAAAGATGATATAATATTAAAAATGAAAAAAGAGGTCAATATTAAATGTACGAAAAGTGGGAAGAATTAGAAGCATCTATTATAAATTGTAATAAATGTAAATTATACAAAGGAAGACAAAACATAGTATTCGGAACAGGTAATAAAAATGCAAAAATAATGTTTATTGGTGAAGGTCCAGGAGCAGATGAAGATAGGCTTCGGAGAGCCGTTTGTAGGAAGAGCAGGAAAATTAATGGATATGGCATTTCAAGCAGTAGGAATAAAAAGGGAAGAAGTATATATAGCGAATATTGTTAAATGTAGACCACCTGCTAATAGAAATCCTGAAGATGACGAAGCTGCAGCATGTTTAAATTATTTAAGAAATCAAGTTATATTAGTAAAACCAGAAATAATAGTTTTACTTCGGAAGTGTTGCTTTAAAAAATATTTTAGGAAAAGAATATGGAATAAAATCAGCTAGAGGAAATTGGGTAGAAAAAAAGGGAATAAAATACATGCCTACTTGGCATCCTGCAGCACTTTTAAGAGATGAAACTAAAAAAGTTGATTTTATTAATGATTTGAAATTGGTTATAGACGAAGAGAAAAAATAATAACAATTTTTGCTGTGTCATATTTTTCTTTCAAAAATGATTAGTACCTTAGGAAAACATATGGAGCTTCTAAAGTAGCTACACAATGCGAAGGGAAAATAAAAAACAAATTTTATTTTCAAAGAAAAGGAAGGAATTTAAAAATGCAGATAGAATTAGAAAATGAAATAAAAGAAAAAGCAAATTATTGTCTTAATTGCAAAGCTAAGCCTTGTTCACAAAAAGGTTGTCCTTTAGGAAATAATATACCAGAGTTTATAAAACAAATAAAAGAAGAAGATTACAATAAAGCATATAAAATCTTATGTGAAACAACTGTATTATCAGGAATATGTGGAAGAATTTGTCCACATAATAAGCAATGCCAAGGTTCATGCGTAAGGGGAATTAAAGGAGAACCTGTATCAATTGGAAATCTTGAGGCTTTTGTATTTGATAAAGTTTTAGAAGACGAAAATAGTTTATTGAATTGCTATAATGAGGGAATGCAAGAAAATAAAGCATATAGAAATAAGAAAGTCGCTGTAATAGGTGGAGGACCTGCAGGATTAACATGTAGTGCTTTTTTAGCTAAAAATGGAATTGATGTTACTATATTTGAAAAATATAATTATTTAGGGGGATTATTAGTACATGGTATTCCGGAATTTAGATTGCCAAAAACAATAGTAAATGAAACTATAAATAAAATATTAAAATTAGGTATAAAGGTAGAATATAATAAAGAATTAGGAAAAGATATTAATCTTGAAAAATTAGTAGAAAGCTATGATGCAATATTTCTAGGAATAGGCGCAAATGTATCATCTAAAATGGGAGTACAAGGTGAAGAACTGAAAGGCGTATATGGAGGGAATGAACTTCTAGAATATAATTTGCATCCAGACTATGAAGGAAAAGTAGTATCAGTAGTTGGTGGCGGAAATGTAGCAATGGATTGCGCAAGAACTGTTAAAAGATTAGGTGCAAAAGAGGTAAATGTAATTTATAGAAGAGCAAGGAAACAGATGCCAGCTGAAGATAAAGAAGTAGAGAATGCTGTAAATGAAGGAATTAATTTTTTATTTCAAAATAATGTTATAGAAATAATTGGAAAAGAAAAAGTAGAAAAAATTGGATTAATAAAAACAGATTTAATTCAAAAAGAAAATGATACAAGGCTAGTTCCAGTAAATATTGAAGGAAGCAATTATATAATAGATACTGATTTTATAATTATGGCTTTGGGTTCTACAGTACAGCCATTTGTAAAACAACTGGGATTAAAGACAAATAAATGGGGAAATGTTGAAGTTAATGAATTTTATCAAACTTCTAATCCTAAAATTTATGCTGGTGGAGATATAGCTGGTGTGAAATCAACAGTTGCCTGGGCAGCATATTCTGGAAGAGAGGCAGCAAGAAATATTCTTGAAAATTTATAAATGTTACAGGTCAGCTATAACCAATCACTGTGAAGCGGGACAACGGAATTTTATGGCTGACTAGTAACTTATAAATATTATTAAATTTAATAAAAATATTTTTTATACAATATTAATTTAATGAATTGTTCTCTTCTGTAGATTTCCCCAATAAAATCTTTTTTAAAGATTTTATAATTCTAGCAAAAAATGTTTCCTTCTTAGAGATCAATTTTATAGATGTTTCAATATTACCACTTTCTAAAGCATTATATTTTTTTTCTAGTTCTTCCATTTTTGAAACATAATAATCGTTAAAAAATGTATATCCATCTGTATGACCTAAATAATCTTTAAAAGAATATAATTTTCTTCTATATTTTTCAACTTCTTCTAAATTTATAATATTATTAAAAGTACTATCAAAATAACTAGAAATAATAAGGTTTTGTGTTCTCATAAATGTTAACGAAATTTCGCTTTTCAATTCATTTATTTTTTCCATCATTCCATCAACTTTTTTATTTCTATCATCAATTTGAGATATTTTATTATTCAACTTTATAATTTCTTCTTCAAAAGAAAGTATTTCATCAATTGCATTTTGAACTAACATAAAAGTTTTAGGAGAGGTTAATTCTATAAATTCGTTTTTAAAATTATCATTACTGTTTAATGTACTTTCAAACAAAGTATTTTCACCTATTAAATAAGCTAGTTGGTTAACTAAACAACATTCGAGAGGATAATAAGATGGACTGTTTGTTTCAAAACTTATACCAAAATATTTTACATATTCTTTGGGAATGTTATTTATTTTAGAAGCCATTAACTGAACAGCTGCTTCATTTAAACCTAAACCATATATTTTAAAATCTGAATAATCACAAAGCCCCATTCTTAATAAATAATTTCTTTTATCTTTAACTTCTTGAAGAAAGTGAATACATTCATGAACTGCAAATTCCTGTAAATCTTCATCAGAAATATGTTCGTTAAAATAAATAGAAGTGTTTTTATAAAAATAATTAGCTTCTGCCATTCCTTCGGGCATTTTTGCCTTGTACATATTTAATCTTGATAGTTTTATAAATAATTCATTTTGATTTAAATTAAATTCTGGAAATGTTTCACAAATTTTTAATGAAATATTTCTAGCTAAAGAATTAATTTTTAACGTATCAAGTTCTTCTATAACTTCAATTCCATCTTTTTTTAAATCTGATTTGATACTCATTAAAAAATCATTCCTTTCTCTCTTTGTTTTAAAGTAGACATAAGTTTTGGGAAAATTAATTTTGGCAAGGAAAATTATAATTCTTTTAATACAATAGGAAAGTAACCCTTTCATATTGTATTAAAAGGCTTCGCCTTAATATAATTTATTAATATTATACTATAAAAAAAAATACAAACCATTTCAAATATATTAAATGTTTTTTACAGTTTAATGACATAAAAGGACAAAATTTATAAAAAGGAGAAGATAGAAGTCGAATTTTGTCAATGTGTTTTTCTTGACATATTAGTGTTATCTAAGTATAATAATAACACAATCGGTTGTAGAAAAAAGAGAAAGGAGCATAAATATGGAACAAGAAAGTCTTATTTTAAAGGCTATAAATACTTTAAATGAAAAAATGGATAAAGGCTTTGCAGATATTAAATCTGAAATTAAAGATATTAGAGATACTATAAAAGTAATACCAGAAATGCAAAAAGATATTTTAGAAATGAAAAATGACATAGTAGGTCTAAAAAATGACGTATCAGGACTAAAAAAAGACGTATCAGGATTAAAGAATGATGTATCAGGACTAAAAAAAGACGTATCAGGATTAAAGAATGATGTAGCAGGATTAAAGAAAGATGTTGCAATATTAAAGTATGAAGTAGCTGAAATACAAGAAAAAATAAAAGTAATACCACAAATGCAAAAAGACATAAAAGATTTGAAAATAGAAGTACGACAACTTAGCAGAACAGTAGCCAGAATAGAAATAGAACATGGTAAGAAATTAGAGGCTTTATTTGATGCTTTCAGCATGCATTCAGAAAAAATTGATTCATTAGAAGTTAAGGTTGAATCGTGTATACGCCGCTTAGACAAACATGATGATGAAATATATTATTTAAAATCTAAAATCTAAATCTAAATACAAGTAGAAAGCCTATATGAATAAATCTTCAAATAGGCTTTTATATACAATAGGAAAGGATTACTTTCCTTTGAAAATAAAAATTTTTTTTTCACTTCGAGTTGCGTAGCTACTTTTGAAGCTTCATGGTGTTTCCTATTGTATAAAAAGAGCTTCGCTCTATGAGTTGCACAGAAATTTTCTGACGAAAATTTCGCGTGGGAACAAATTTACGGAAAGCTTTACTATTTATAATTTGTTACTAATTAGAATTTATGGTTTAAAATAACATACTACAAGTTTATTAGCTTTCCGATTTGTTCTAAATATTACTTAATTACAATGTTATAAATTTTATTCTTTACATAAATTTCTTTTAATATAGATTTTCCGTCTAATTTTGAATCAATAGCTTGATGAACTTTTTCTTTAACATTTGTTTCATCTTCATCTAAAGTGATAGAAATAGTTGCTTTTAACTTTCCATTAAATTGTATAGGTAAAGTAATTTCATCAGATACTGTTTTTTCTTCGTCATATCTAGGCCAATTTTCATAGGCAATAGAGTTATCGTGACCTAAAATGTTCCATAATTCTTCTGTAATATGAGGAGCAACTGGATTTAATAATTTTAAAAATCCTTCTGCATATTCTTTTGGAATTATATCTTCTTTATTTGCAGCATTTATAAAAATCATCATTTGAGAAATTGCAGTATTAAAATTCATAGTTTCATAATCATTTGTTACTTTTTTTACTGTATAATGATATTCTTTCTCAAGAGATTTATTTGGCTCATCTTTTATTTTATTAGATTCAGTAAATAGTCTCCATACTCTATCTAAGAACTTTTTAGAACCATCAATACCATTAGGATCCCAAGGTTTTGCACTTTCAATTGGTCCCATAAACATTTCATAAACTCTTAAACTATCAGCTCCATATTGCTTAACCATATCATCTGGGTTTATAACATTTCCTTTTGATTTGCTCATTTTTTCACCATTAGTTCCTAATATCATACCTTGATGACGAAGCTTTGCAAAGGGTTCTTTAACTGGTACGATTCCTTTTTCATATAAGTAATTATTCCAAAATCTTGAATATAGTAAATGACCAACAGCATGTTCAGGTCCACCAACATATAAATCAACAGGTAACCAATATTCTAATAATTTTTTATTTGCTAATTCATTTTCATTTTTAGGGTCAATATATCTTAAAAAATACCAACTTGATCCTGCAGAACCTGGCATTGTACTTGTTTCACGTTTTGCTGGTTTGCCTTCAAAAGTAGTATTTACCCAATCTGTTGCTTTATCTAGTGGAGATGCACCTGTTTTTGATGGAGCGTAATCTTCTAATTCTGGTAGAATTAAAGGTAAATCTGAATCTGCTAGTGCTTTCATTTCATCATCAACATATACTATAGGAATTGGTTCTCCCCAGTAACGTTGTCTTGCGAAAATCCATTCACGAAGTTTATAATTAACTTTTTTTGTACCAATTTTATTTTTTTCTAACCAAGAAATCATTTTGTTTATGGCATCTTCTTTATTTAATCCATTTAAAAATTCAGAGTTAATATGTGTGCCATCTCCAACAAATGCTTCTTCTTCAATATTTCCCCCTTCTAAAACAGGAATGATTTTAATACCAAATTTTGAAGCAAATTCATAATCTCTTTGGTCATGTGCAGGAACAGCCATAATGCATCCTGTACCATAACTAGCTAAAACATAATCAGAAATCCAAATAGGTATCTCCTTTCCATTTACAGGGTTAATAGCATAACATCCAGTAAATACACCCGTTTTTTCTTTACTCAATTCTGTTCTTTCTAAATCTGACTTAGAAGCTGCTAATGTCTTATATTCTTCAACCTGTTTTTTTTGTTCAGAAGTAGTAATTTTGCTGACTAAATCAAGCTCTGGAGCTAAAACACAATAAGTAGCACCGAATAATGTATCTGGTCTAGTAGTAAATACAGTAAATTCTAATTCAGTATTAGCTACTTTGAATTTTACTTCTGCTCCTTCACTACGTCCAATCCAATTTTTTTGAATTTCTTTAGTAGATTCAGGCCAATCTATGTCATCTAATCCATCTAATAAAATATCGGCATATTTAGGAATATCTAGAACCCATTGTTTCATATTTTTACGAACAACAGGGAAACCTCCTCTTTCACTTTTACCATCTATAACTTCATCGTTTGAAAGAACACATCCTAATTCTTCACACCAGTTAACAGGCATTTCAATTAATTTTGCAAGACCGTCATTATATAATTGTTTAAAAATCCATTGTGTCCATTTATAGTAATTAGGGTCACAAGTTGAAATTTCTTTATCCCAGTCAAATGAAAGTCCTAACATTTTTAGTTGTTTTTTAAATGTTTCAATGTTAGCAGCTGTAAAACCTGCAGGATGATTTCCAGTTTTTATTGCATATTGCTCAGCTGGAAGGCCAAAAGCATCCCAACCCATAGGGTGTAAAACATTGTATCCTTGCATTCTTTTCATTCTTGACATTATATCTGTTGCTGTATATCCTTCAGGATGACCTACATGAAGTCCTTGACCAGATGGATAAGGAAACATGTCTAAAGCGTAATATTTTGGCTTTGAGAAGTCCCATACATCTGTAAAAAATGTTTTGTTTTCATCCCAATATTCTTGCCATTTTTTTTCTATTTTATTAAAATTGTAGTCCATATTTTAAAAACTCCTTCCTAATTTTGTTAATTGGGCATATTATATAATAAAATGAGGGATTTTTCAATATAATACTATTTTATTTTTGAATTTTATTGTTACTGAACTGTAACATTTTATTAGCTGTGAATTGTAACGAACTATAACAACAGATAAAAAATAGTAATAATTTAAGGTTGAAATAAATATTTAAAAATGATAAAATTCAAAATAAAGTTATGTTTTAAAAGTAGTGAAAATTTTAAAGAAAAGGAAGAGATTTATCGTGATAGATATTATAAAGGCAAAACAAGCATTTAAAAATTATGTGAAAAAATATGATATAAATAACTCTAAAATAGCATTAAAAATAGCACATATTGAAAGAACGTCACAAATAGCAAGAAATTTAACAGAGAATTTGAATTTAGAAAAAGAAGACATAGAATTAGCAGAGTTAATAGGCCTATTACATGATATTGGTAGATTTGAACAAGTAAGAATATATAATACATTTTCTGATAAAGACAGTGTTAATCATGGTGAGCTTGGTGCGAAAATTTTATTCGAAGATGGAGAAATAAGAAGATTTATAGAAGAGGATAGATATGATAATATAATAAAAACTGCTATAGTAAATCACAATAGGAATAGAGAAACAATGCAATGGTCGAATGAAAAAGAAGAGTTACATTCAAAAATAATAAGAGATGCTGATAAAATAGATATATTATATATTCTTACATTTGAAGAAAAGGAAGTGGCTTGGGGAAAAGCAGATTTATCAAATGAAAAAATAACAGATGAAATATATAGAGAGTTTATGAATAAAGAGTCTATAGATTATAGAAAACGTGAAACAATAGCGGATAAGTTGGTTTCACATTTTGCATTTATATATGATTTTAATTATACGTTTAGTTTGAAAATTGTAAAAGAAAATGGTTATATTGACAAAATTTATAAGAGATTTAAATTTAAAGACAACGAAACAGAAAAAAAGTATAATAATATTTATAATATGGCTAAAACTTATTTAGAAGAAAATTGTAATAAATAAAAGGATGATAAAATGAGCAAAAAATTATTAATAACAGAAAAACCATCAGTAGCAATGGAATTTGCAAAAGCGCTAAAAATAACGACAAATAGAAAAAATGGATATCTAGAATCCGAAGAATGGATAATAACATGGTGCGTAGGTCATTTAGTTACAATGAGTTATCCTGACAAATATGATGAAAATTTAAAGTTTTGGAGATTAGATACGCTGCCTTTTATTCCAGAACAATGGAAATATGAAATAATACCACAAGTTGCGAATCAATTCAACATTATAAAGGAGCTAATGCAAAGAGAAGACATAGAAGAAATCTACAATGCAGGAGACTCTGGAAGAGAAGGAGAATACATACAAAGATTAGTATTTATGATGGCAAAGCCTAACCCTAATGCGATGATGAAAAGAGTTTGGATTGATTCCCAAACAGAAGAAGAGATTTTAAGAGGAATAAAAGAGGCTAAAAATCTATCTGAATATGATAGTCTCTCAAATAGTGCATATTTAAGAGCAAAAGAAGATTATTTAATAGGTATTAATTTTTCAAGACTATTATCCATAATATATGGAAGAAAATTAGCACAAAGTATAAATGAAGAAAAGGCATCAATTTCAGTAGGAAGAGTAATGACATGTGTATTAGGGATGATAGTTTCAAGAGAAAGAGAAATAAGAAATTTTGAAAAGACCAAATATTATAAAATAGTTGGAGAATTTGGAGATAATGCTTCTTCTTTTAAAACTGAATGGAAAGTAAATGAAAAGTCTAAATATTTTAATTCGCCTAAATTATATAATGAAACAGGCTTTAAGAAAGAAAGTGATGCAAAAGAGTTTATTGCAAGCTTAGCTAATAAAAAGGCAGTAATTATAGAATTAAAAAAGTCAAAACAGAAGGAAAATGCTCCTCTTTTATTTAATTTAGCAGAAATTCAAAATGAATGTACAAAGAGGTTTAAAATAAAACCAGATGAAACTCTTGAAATAATACAAAATTTGTATGAAAAAAAATTAGTTACATATCCTAGAACAGATGCAAGGGTACTTTCAACAGCAGTTGCTAAAGAAATAACAAAGAATTTGAATGGAATCACAAAAGGGTTTAAAGATGAAGAAACTTTAAAATCCATAAAGAAAATGGTAGATGAAAAATATTCTACAAATCTTGTAAAAACTAAATATGTAAATGATAGCAAAATTACAGACCATTATGCAATTATTCCAACAGGGCAAGGGTATGAAAATTATAATGGATTACCAGAATTACAAAAGCAAATATACAAAGTAATAGTAAATAGATTTATTGCAATTTTTTATCCACCAGCAGAATATAACAAAATTCAAGTAACTGTTAACATAGAAGATGAAACATTTAACTGTAGTGGTAAAGTATGCATTAAGCAGGGGTTTTTAGAAATATTAAAACCATTGGATAAAAATAGTAATAAGAAATCCACAAAAACAGAAGAAAATGTGGAAACAAAAGATAAAAATTCGGATAATGAGAAGTTAGCGGAAAGTGAAAATCAAGAAAGTAGCAATTTAGAATTATTAAAAAATTTGAAAAAAGGACAAGAAATTGGTGTAGTAAATTATGAAACAAAAGAGGCAGAAACTTCTCCACCGAATAGATATAATTCTGGTTCAATTATATTAGCTATGGAAAATGCTGGTAAATTAATTGAAGAAGAGGAATTAAGAGAGCAAATAAAAGGTGCAGGAATAGGAACAAGCGCTACAAGAGCAGAAATAATGAAGAAGCTTGAAAAAATAAAGTATATAGAAATAAATTCAAAAACGCAAATAATAACTCCAACAAAAAAAGGAGAGATTATATATGACATTGTAAATAATTCTATGCCAGATATGCTAAACCCGAAACTTACTGCTAGCTGGGAAAAAGGCCTGGATATGGTAGCTAAAAATGAGATACAACCAGAAGAATTTATGGTGAAATTAAAAGGATATATACATAGTAAATTTAATAAACTAGTTGTAAAAATGTAAATTGACAAATTAAAACATATAGTGTATATTATTTTTGCCGACTTACTTATCGGTAGGGAGGATGTTCATTTTTTAATGAGAGATTTGTTAGATTTGCTAAAGCTTATATTGATTTTATTTATAGTAAAACATTTAAGTGATTAGCACAAGAAAAAAGACTAGGAAAACTTCGACTTATTCCTAGTCTTTTTTAGTTCATTCTAAATTGAGATTTGTTTTGCAATTGCTAAATAAATAATAGCACATATTTTATAATATGTCAAATTTTTGATTTTACACTATTAATATGGAAAAAAACTTGAAAAAGAAAAAGTGTTGTGATATACTCGATTTGTAAAAAAATACAAGATAACTAAAAGTTATTGGAGAAAAGGAAAGGAAGATTCAAATGATAAAAAAAATCACAAAACACATTATTCAAGAGGAAAAACATGCTTAAATAAGCATAAGGCACAAACGATTGAAAAATCGACAAGTGGTATAACTCTAATTGCTTTAGTAATAACTATAATCGTGTTATTGATTTTAGCAGGAGTAACAATAGCCACATTAACGGGGGACAACCGGAATACTATCTCAAGCGCAGAATGCTAAAAAAGTAACAGAAAATGCAGCAACAGAAGAAAAAGTAAAAGTAGAAGTTATGGGAAGCTATGGCACAAATGGAGAACTAGATGCTGATAAATTAGTATCTAATTTATCAAAAATTTCTGGATATGGAGGAGTAACAGAAACAGCAGGAACAAGATTCCCAATGACAGTAACAGTAGATGGAAAGTCATTTACAATAAGTGATACAGGAGTAGTAGGAAAACCGCTACCAACTATAAGTAAAAATAATTTAAAAGTAACAACAGTAGCAGACAAAGAAACGGAAATAACAACAACATCAACAAACAAACCACAAAGTGGAACACCTTTAGAACTAAGTTTTGACGTAAGTATAAGTGAAGGTACAATAACAGGAGCAGACAAAGGAACATTAACAAATGGAAAAGTTACTTATGATACAGATGGAACAGAAACAGAAGTAACATTTACATTTACATTGTCAGGAGTAGATAATAGTACACCAAATACAGTAACAATTAATTTAGGTAGTTATTATAAAGTCCCACAACCTGGAGAGCCAGAGACACCAAGTGTAGCTAATATGCAGTATGTAACATGGACTTTAAGCAATGGAACATATAGTGATGTTCTTTCAGCTACAGAACCTCAAGAATGGTATAATTATGATAATGGACAATGGGCAAATATAAAAACAACCAATAATGGATTAGAAGCATATTGGGTATGGATACCAAGATTTGAGTATGTAGTACCAACATCTGAAGATGCAACTCAAATAGAAGTAAAATTAATAACAACTGCTACAACAACTCCAGATAGCGGATATACAATACATCCAGCATTTACTTTTAATGGAAATCCAATAGATGGAATCTGGGTAGCAAAATTCGAAGCAAATAGTAGTTCACCTTCTACAAGCTACGGAGGTGGAGATAGTAATAGTCTTAAAGTTCAGGTAAAACCAGGAATACAAAGTTGGAGAAATATATCAACTAATAATATGTTTACAGTATGTAGAAGTATGACACAAACAGGAGGAGCACTTGCAGGTTCAAGCAATATAGATTCTCATATGATGAAAAATATCGAATGGGGAGCAGTAGCAATATTAAGTCAAAGCAAGTATGGAGTATTTAATCCACAAAGTGCAAATAGTGGAAAAATATGGAATAACCCTTATGGATGTAATTCAGGAGCAACAATTTTAACAGGATATGCAGGAAGTGAGGCAGATGCTTCAACAACATATAATAGTTCATCAGCACCATCATCAAGTACAGTATCAGAATATAACAAAAATAATGGACCAAAAGCAAGTACAACAGGAACAGTATATGGTGTATATGATATGGCAGGAGGCTCATGGGAATATGTTGCAGGATGTTTAAATGGACAAGAAAATTCAAAATTTGGAGTAACAGCAGGAAATAGTACATATGTAGATTTATATACAAATACAGCTAATTCAAGTTCAAATTATGATGGTGCAAAAGTAGGAGATGCAACTGCAGAAACAAAAAGTTGGAATGGAGACTACGCTGACTTCGTTTACTCTGACAGCCCAGTATTCAGACGCGGTGGCGATTATAGCGATGGGGCTGATGCTGGTGTGTTTGCGTTCGGTAGCCGCAATGGTCATGCCAGCAACTACTATTCGTTCCGTCCAGTCTTCGTTGGTTTGTAGCACTTTAATATGTGACCTTGGCCCTAAATCCCTTTATTTCGGCAGAAATACAAATTTTAGGTGAACATAAATACGGAATTGCACTTAGGGGTGTATTATGGAATTTTTTCCATAATACACCTTAACCGTAAAAATAGAATTAAAGAATGTTATAGAAATAGTGTGATTTTTTAATGAGTATAGAAAAAGGGATAGGGATTAAACTGTAACTACGCTAACTTCGTTAACTCTGACAACCCAGTATTCAAACGCGGTGGCAATTATAACAATGGAGCTAATGCTGGTGTATTTGCGTTCAACAACAACAATGGTAATGCCAACAACAACTATTCGTTCCGTCCAGTCTTCGTTGGTTTGTAGCACTTCGATACACAAAGATTTATAAAGGAATCTATCCCAGATGGATAATATTTAAGGATATTGTCGTTATGTTTATTATATTATTTTCTAAGTTTAATTCGAATTTAATAACTTCATTTTTATAAGTTTTGTGTCTTTTAGCTCTATTATGTGCAGCTAATAATTTTTTAAAAGTTAAATTTCGATAAAAACAATTTTTTATCTTTTTAGGCATGATGAAATCCAACCTCCTAACATATTACATATATCTGTAATAGTAGTACTCCAAGTGTGATAATTTTGTATTGAGATGTATTTATATTTATAAGATAAACGAATATGAACTTTTAGTAAATTTAAATTTACATCAAATTCATTTAAATACTTTAGCTTTTCTTGTTTATTGTATGATTTTATTGCATACATTAAATTCCTTAAACCAGAATATAGAGATTGTTTAATTTCGGAAACTAGAACAAAATTTTCACTTTTGGGATATTTTCTAACTATATCATTTGAATAATATATTAATTCTAAATATTTCTGATAGATTTTTAAATTATTTTCTTGAGTGTTGTTATTCATTTGAAAACATTCCTTTCTTAATTTTATTTAGGTAAAAGATAATGAATTATATAAAATTTAAGGAGTAAAAAAATATAAAATTTAAGTTAAATGTATATTTGGGCATACTTAATTAACTTTATAATTTATATTTCAATTTAAACTATAATATTTTATTTAATTCTTTTGCTTTAATAATTATTTTATCAACAAGGCTATAAATTTCTTTTATAGATAAAGTTTTAGTATTTATATTTGAAAGCTCTTCTAAAAAATTTTTAATGTTAGAATTAGATATATAATCATCGGAAGAATAAGAAGGCTGAAGAACAGAATCTATAATATCTATTTCTAAGTTATGTTCTTTAAAAAGAATAATATATTTATTTAAATTCTGTATAGGAAAACCGCATTTTACAACATTATTATTCAAGTTTGTTAATTTTAAATTTAAAATATTAGATATTTTTTTCGCGTCTTCATCCAAAAATATGTAAAATATACCACTTTTAAATAAATATAATTTAGATGGATTTTGGAATTTTAAGATTTTATATTTATCGTATAATTTGCTCATATTAAAGTTCATTCCTTTCTAATTATAGAAATATTATAAGATAAAAAAGAATAAAAATCAACCCTATGGGGTTTTTAAAATAGAAAATAAAGGTGATTAAAAGTGTCTATTTGTTGTTATATAATTAAATGAATACAAGGAATTGCAAGAAATTGAGCCTTGAAAGGAATGATGTAAATGGAATGGTATGAAAGATTTTTAGTAAAGGAAAATTGGGTGAAAAAATCTGCTGAAATAGAAGGTAATTTGTATGATAGATTAAAAGAGATTTCAGAAAAGGAGATAGAAGCATCTGTAAATAAAATCATAGATGCATGCATAAATGATTTGCAATTGCAAGAAAAAATAATCATATATAAAAAGGAAGATAATGAAATAAATGTAGCAAGGTCTGTTATAATTAGAGAATCCATGTACAAAAAATTGGAAGATATGAGGGAAAAATATGGTATATCTATTTCAAAATTAATTAACATAGCTATAAGAGCAGGCATTGAAAAATATGATAAAAAATAATTTATCGTTGTAATGAGTAATTGACAAAATATGGTAAAAGTTGTATAGTAATCTTGCCTTTCTTTCTAAGGCAGAAAGGAGGTCACTGCATTGAGAGATTTCAATAAATTGCTAAAACTTATAATACTTTACTACATAGTAAAATATTTAAGTAAATAGCAAAAGAAAAAGGCTAGGTATGCCCACCTAGTCTTTTTTACTGCATTTTGAGATTTTTGATAATTGCTAAATAAATAATAGCACATATTTTATTATATGTCAAATTTTAAAAATTTATACTTTTTTTTCATAATTTAAGCTATAAATAGTTTCAACCAATTCCTTAGACTTATTTTTAAGTTTTTCTTTGTCCTCTAAAATTTCGTTATCAACACAAAAAGATTTTCCAAAAATAACTGTTACTTTAGAAAATAGTTTAGGCCTTCGAGTAATATAGACAGGAATAATAGGAAGGCCTAATTTTCCAGATATATAAGTTGCACCATTGCGAATTTTTTTACCTATTTCATCATCTGTTTTTAGTATTCCACCTTCTGGAAAAATTAAAAGTTTTCTATGTTCATCTTTATTAAATATGTTTAGTGCAGTAAATAAACTTTTGGGGTCTCTTTTAGTTCTATCTACAGGAAATACATTATAATGATATAACAATTTGGCTAAAATTTTATTTCTAAAAAGTTCAGCTTTTGCCATTATATAAAGATTATTGGTAACAGGGTATATAAAAAAAGGATCAAAAATATTAGAATGATTAGGGCATATTAAGCAGGTATCAACTGAATTTAGATTTTCTAATCCAATATAATTAACTTTATATAAAAATTTGCAACAAATGAATTTTACTAATGTTTTCATAATCATGAAGATTGCCTCCTATTATGAAAATTATATAAGTTGTTAATCTGAAAGTCAAGATTTATAAAGTTATTGCTAGTAACACTATTTTTAAAATATGCAGTTACTAGTTAAAGGTTTTTGAGCCAAAAAAACTCACATATTTACAGCCTGTA
>CAMJYG010000021.1 GCA_946409935.1 uncultured Clostridium sp.
ACAAAAAGAATTGTTGATTTTGGATTCCATAAATTATGTTTTAAATGATGCTTTATTCTTCCAACTTCACACATTCCACTTGCTGATATTATTATACTTGGTGTTTGATCCTCATTTAGAGCTTTTGATTCTTCCGCTGATGGAGTAAATTTTAAACCGGGAAATTCTAATGGGTTATCTCCCCTTAATATTTGCTCTTGAATTTCTCTTTCAAATAAATTTGTATTTTCTCTAAAAACTTCTGTTGCAGATATTGCAAGTGGGCTATCTACATATACTGCAGATTTCATTAAAGTTTTATATTTTCTTTTAAATTCATCATCATCCTTAGTTTCTTTTAGCTTATTTATCTCATATAATATTTCTTGTGTTCTTCCTACAGCAAATGATGGTATTACTACTGTTCCTCCATTATCTAATGTTTGAGAAACAATATCCAAAAATAGCTCTGCTTTTTCATCATTTCTAAGGTGTATTCTACTACCATAAGTTGATTCCATTACTAGATAATCTGCATCTTCTATCATTGTTGGTGAATCTAATAATGGTATATCATTATTTCCTAAATCACCTGTAAAGACTGTTTTTGTTTCTTTTCCATTCTCATTTGTCCACAATTCTATAATGCTTGAACCCAACATATGTCCAGCATCATTAAATCTTACATGAATGTCTTTTGTTATTTCAATTATTTCATCATATTGAATTGGTTCAAATATCTCTAAACACCTTGCAGCTTCCTGAGCAGTATACATTGGTGGTATTTCCTTTTCACCTTTTCTTTTTCTCTTTTTATTTTTCCATTCACTTTCCATTTCTTGAATATGTCCGGCTATCTGGTAACATTAAAGTACACAAATCACAGGTTGCTTTATGTGCATATATTTTATTTCTAAAACCTTCATTATATAATTTAGGTATTCTTCCAGAATGGTCAATATGAGCATGTGTTAATAACATAAAATCAATTTCTTTTGGATCAAACTCAAAATTTTCAGCGTTTTGTAATTCTAATTCTTCTTTTCCCTGCCACATTCCACAGTCTACTAAGAATTTTTTTCCACAGGCTTCTACTAAAAAATTCGAACCAGTAACAGTTTGTGTTGCTCCTAAAAATGTAATCTTCATTAAAAAATCCTTCCTTTCCTTCAACCAATGGAGACTTTCTTAAATTTGCAACCATTGGACGCTAACTAAGTAAATATCTTAATCTTTTTTCCAAACTTTATTTCTAAATCCTTTTTATCTAAATTAACCATATTAGATATTTCTATTTTCTCTTCAAATATTTCTTCATCAAATATCTGTATAAAAAATTTATCCTTTTCTTTAGTAATTTTTATTGAAATATTTTCTAAATCAATAACTCTTACTTTAAAAATTTCTTTTAAAATTTGATATTCAAATTCCTTATCTTTTGATATAATATCTAGAACCTTTATTTCATGAGCTTTGTCAATTAAATCTTTTTGAACTCCCTCGATTTCTTCTCTTATATCTTCTAATTCCAAAACATTTTTATCAATATTAAAAGGCAATAAACAATAATACCTAAATTCATAAATAAGTTTTATTAAATCTTGCTTTGTATCTACTTTTTTAATTTTTGTTTTATAACACTTTAAAAAAGCTGTTTGAAGAAGTTTTAAAAGATTTTCTATTTCATCTTCTAAGTTTTTTGTATCTACTAACCTTAAACATGCTTCTTTTTCTTCCAACTTTTTCCTATATTCCATATATTTCTGAGGATTTAATAATTCATTTAATTCTTCTATCTTTTTTAATCTTTCTTCTCTTTCTTCTTCCATTAGTTTTGATAAAATTCTTAAACTGAATATTTTCTCTTGCAAAGGTAATTTTTCATTTCTTTTTTTGTATTCATTTTGTAGCAAAGCTTTATTATTTATAGTTTCATCTAATATTTTAATTTCTTCAGTTAATTTTCTTTTTTCAGCAGTTACCTTTTCCACAAAGTTTTTATTATCTTTTATTAAATTCATCTTTTCTTCAATTTCACTTTTAGATTTAAGCATGTCGTCTTTTAATTTTACATTAAATTTTAAAGAAATCAAAATAGAAATTTTATTTAATAATTCTATTAATTCTTTTTCTAATTCCTCACCATAAATTTCATCTAGTTGATTTTTAAATGATTCAAAGTAATCTATTATAAATTCCTTATTTTTTATCCAATTGTTTAAGAAATTATGACCAACTAATATTCTTAAATTTTGATAAATTAGGTTATGTGAAATACTCTCAATTTCTCGTGGTAAGGTTGTCCATGAATAGCCATTAAAATCACGCATTACCTCAACTGTATTTATACTATGTCCAACATTCAGCAACTCAGATAATGTTTTATTTAATAAATAATAATCTTCTTTTATAATTTTTTCCTTTTTACCTATTTTGGAAATACAATATAGCAATTTCCTTTCTATTGGATAACAAATAATTCTTTTACTTTTTTTTTCCACTAAAAAAGTTTTATTACCAAGAATTTTGCTTTCTTCAGAATGCATTTTTACTATTTTTATATCATCACATTCGTCTTTTATTATTCTTATTAAAGACTCTATAAATTCATCTTTTGACTCTACATTTTGCTTTACTTTTTCATAATCTTTATATGCTGTTTCTATTTTATATAAAATAGAAAGGAGAAGACTTTTTGTATTTTCATCAAAATTTTTCTTTTCCAAAACTTCTTCTAATTCATTATTATAATTTTTAATAACAATCTTATCAAGAAAATTTTCCTTTTTTTGCACTATTTTCTCCTTTCTATGTTAAGATTCACAGCTAATAGAACTTTAAGCCCGCGCCAGCAATTACTATATATTTTTTTAGGAGGCAACTGAGCGGGAATCGCTTGGAGGTGCCTGAAAAAATATATAGTCATTGCGCTAGGCAGAGCATACTATTTTTAAAGCTGTGAATTGTAACCTTTCTAATTTGCAATTTTATTATCAGTATTCCCCATTTTTAGTTCATTTAATTTTTCCAAAGTCATAAGAACTTCTCTTGGCTTACTACCCTGATATCCAGAAATAACTCCTCTTTCTTCCATTTGATCTATTATACGTCCAGCCCTTGCATAACCAACTTTAAATCTTCTTTGTATAAAAGATGTTGAAGCCTGTCCTGTTTCCACAACTGTTTGAATTGCATCCATTAAAAATGGGTCTGTTTCGTCTTCTTCTGCTTGCTCTTGTGCTAGTTCCTTATCTGTTTTATTACTATTTTCAATGCTTTCTAATATATCTTCACTATATGTTGCTGTTCCATTTGATTTTATAAAATCTACTATTTTTTCTACTTCATCATCTGTTACAAACGCTCCTTGAACTCTTGAAGGCTTTGGTGCTCCTGATGGGAAGAAAAGCATATCACCTTTTCCTAACAATTTTTCAGCGCCAATACTATCTAATATTGTCCTAGAATCTACTTGTGATGATACCGCAAAGGCAATTCTTGAAGGTACATTTGCTTTAATTAGCCCTGTAATTACGTCAACAGAAGGTCTTTGTGTTGCTATAACTAAATGCATACCAGCAGCCCTCGCTTTTTGAGCTAATCTACATATAGCATCTTCAACATCGTTTTTAGCAACCATCATTAAATCTGCAAGCTCATCAATAATTATTACTATTTGAGGTAATTTCCCCGTTCCTTCTTCTTTTTCAACAGCACTATTATACCCTTTTAAATCTCTTACTCCTTTTCCAGCAAACAAGTTATATCTATTATCCATTTCTTGCACAGCCCAAGCAAGTGCTCCTGCAGCTTTTCTTGGATCAGTAACAACAGGTATTAATAAATGTGGTATACCATTGTATACGGATAACTCAACAACCTTAGGATCAACCATTACAAATTTTACCTCACTTGGTTTAGATTTGTAAATTATACTTGTTATAATTGTGTTAATACAAACACTCTTTCCTGAACCTGTTGAACCAGCTATAAGAACGTGTGGCATTTTAGCTATATCCGCAAGTTGTATATTACCAGCAACGTCTTTACCCAGAGCAATTGTTAATTTAGATTTTGCATCTTTAAATTCATCACTATCTAAAACTTCTCTTAAATGTACTGCTTCTCTTTCACTATTTGGTACTTCTATACCAACAGCTTGCTTTCCTGGTATTGGTGCTTCAATTCTTATTGTCTCAGCGGCCAAATTAAGTGCTATATCATCAGCTAAGTTAGCAATTTTACTTACACGAACTCCTTCTGATGGCTTTAATTCATATCTTGTTATAGCCGGACCTACTGATACATTTTCAACTTTTGCTGAAACACCAAAACTATATAAAGTTTTTTGTAATCTTGTAGCTGTATCTGTTAAGGCTTTTGCTCCTCCTTTTAAAGATTTCTTATCTGGTTTGCTTAAAATTTCAACAGGAGGATATTCATAATGTTCATCTTCAACTGTAATTGTATGTTCTAATTGTAATACGGCTCTTTTCTTTTCCTCTTTTTGTTCTTCAACATCTTTAAACAAATTGTTTTCAATTACATCCGGCTTAAATTCTGCTTTTGAAACCACTTCATTTTTTTGATATTTAGTTTCCTTTGTTAGTGGTTCTAGGTCTTCCCCAGAATGGTCATATTTTTTAAAACCGGGTCTTTCATCAGCACTATCAACAATTCTTCCACCAAAATTAATTTTTATTTGATTTTCCATTTGACCTTTTTCTTGTTGTCTTCTCTGTTTTTCTAATTCTTTTTGTTCTATTCTTTCTTGTTTTTCTCTTTTCCTTCTTTGAGCTAAAGATTCTCTTTGTTGATTTTCATTATCATTGTGTATTTCTTGTTTTCTAGATATTCTATTTTCTCTTCTTCTTTCTTTTTCTTCTTCAATTTTTTCAATAAAATTACCTATTATTTCTGACATATTAATTCCAAATGTAAATACAACTAATACTACAGCAATTCCTATACATAATATTACAGCACCAATATCTCCTAATAACTTTGCAAGTGGTACTGCAGCAACAGAACCAATTGCTCCTCCACCTTTACTCTGAGAACCAAGTAAATATGCATCTTTTACAACTTCTGATAATTCTTTATAAGATTGTAGCTCACCACTTGAAATTTGAAATACGCTAAATACAACACATAAACTAACAATAAATATACCATATTGTATTAATTTAGGAGTTAACTCTTCTCTTCCTTCAGATGCAAGTTTTATACTAAGTAAGAAAATGCCAATAGGCAATACATATTGCACAATGCCTAACATTCCACCTAATATTTCATTTAGTTTTAAACCTATTACTCCGGATTTTGTATATATTAATACTGCTAAAAGAATGCTAAATGCAATTAAAGCAACAATTGCCACATCCATTTTAGAAGCTTTTTTTCTCTTTTTATAAATCTTTTTTCTTTTTGCCATTTTTACTATCATTCCTTTCTAGCACATATTTTAAATTGTATAAAAAAAACAGATACAAAAGCCTCCATTATATGACTTCTTATATCTGACTTCTGATTTCACTTTTTATTTTAATTCTTTTCTACTGTTTTGTATAGTTTTTATAGTATCTTCTAAAGAGATTTGCATTAAATTTAAGGCTTCTGACATATTCTTTCCTAATTTATCTAAAGCATTATTTAATACATCCTCTGTATTTGCCAATATACTATCTGCATACTCTTTTGTACCTTTAGAAATTTCTCTTGACATTTCATTTGCAGTTTCTATAATTTCTGTTTTTTGTTCATATGCTTTTCTAGTTATTTCATGTTCATCAATCATAGAAATTATCCTATTTTCAGCTTCTTTAACTATTCCATCAGCTTCCTTTTGTGCTTCAACTAAAATTCTTTGTCTTTCTTCTTTAACCCATTTAGCTTGTTTTAATTCATCTGGAAGTTTTAATCTAATTTCTTTTATTAAATCTAGCATTTGTTCTTTATCAACCACTCCCTTTGCTGAAAATGGTAGATTTCTACTTTTTTCTAATATATCTTCTAATGTTTCTAACAAAGTAAATATTTCCATTGTTTTTATCATTCCTTTCTAATGTGTACATCATGTTGAAAATTTCTATGCCTTATTTTCTTTACTTAAGAATATAAGATGTGCTCGTCCATATTTTCTTTTACTTTTTATCTCTATATTTAAATCTTCTATCTGATTTATTATTCTCTCTTCATCATCTGATTCTATAATAATTATAGAATCTTGATTTATCAATTCTTTTTCTAAAATTATTTTAACTGAATTATATGCAAAATCTGTTGCATATGGTGGATCTATATATATTATGTCTAATTTTTCATTAATTTTATTACTTAGGACATCATCATATTGCATTTGATATGTATCTGTTTGACTTTCAAAATGGGTTTTTTGTATGTTTTTTTTTATAATATTCATTGCTTCTTTTGAATTATCACACAAAATAGCTTTTTTAGCTCCTCTGCTTACAGCTTCTAGTCCTATTGAACCACTCCCAGAAAACAAGTCAAGAAAAACACTATTTTGTATGTTAGGTTGTATTATATTAAATAAGGATTCTTTTACTCTATCTAATGTTGGTCTAGTATTTTTACCCTCTAAAGTATATAGTTTTGTTCCTCTTGCTTTACCAGCTATTATTCGCATAAAAAACATCAAACCTTTCTTTGATAATACTATTTTATTCTTTTTTTTGTCAATGTCAAGAGTATTAATAGAAATGTAATATACATTTAACAGTTCTGTAACATAGATTGAATTTTAATGGTACAGTTCAGTGACAATATATCTAGAAGTCCGCACCAGTGATTAGTTATAAAAATTTTGTAATGGCTCGGGGGGACCGTTCAAGGATTTACAAAAGTTCGAAGAACTTTTGGCTAAATCCTTAGAATGGGGAGAATGAAAAAATTTTTTATAACTAATCACGGTTAAGCAGGACAACGGAATTTTAAGTCACTGAACTGTAACCAAACTTCAAAAAACTATCTATTACTAGATAGTTTTTTTCATTAGTGTATATTATTCATCATTTTTATTTATATCTTTTATTAATTCTAATTGTGAAATTAGCAATGACTCCATTTTTGCTTTATATATATCGAATTGTTTTTTTATATCTTCTAATTCTTTCTTTTTTATAATTATTTCATTATCTAAATCATTAACTTGCTTTTGTGCTGTTCCTTTTGCTTCATTTATAATTTGATCAGCTTGCTGTCTTGCTATATCTTTTACATCTTCTGCAGTTGTTTGAGCCATTACCAATGTATTTTGCAATGTCTTTTCAATTGCCCTATAGTGTTCCAAACTTTGAGTTAATTCATCAACTTTGCTTTTTAATTCTGCTGCTTCTTTGTAACTTTTTGAATAATCAGCTGTTAAATCATCTAAAAAATCATCTACTTCTTCGACACTATATCCATTCATCATTTGTTTTGAAAACTTTTTATTTTCTATATCTAATGGTGTTATCATTGTTACTAACATTCCTTTCTTAAGGTTCAAACTTATGTCATATTTCATAGTCTAAAATAAGTATTGCATTATATAACACAACTAACCATAGCCTGTTTTTGCAAATCAGCATAAAAACAAACCATATTTTCTAGTTTATTCCATTATTTTTTAACCATGAAACTGAAAGTTTGCTTTTTATTTCTTCTCTAGCCATTTCATTTGTAATTTCATAATTTGATGGTGCAACTAAAAAAATAGAATTTGATACTTTTTGAATATATCCATCTAAAGCATATACTCCACCACTTATAAAATCTACTATTCTTCTAGCAACATCTTTATTAACATATTCTAAATTTACAATTACAGATTTTTTTTCCTTTAAAAAACTACAAATTTCATCTGATTGCTCAAATGTTGTTGGTTGAGATATTACCATTTTAATTGCATTTGGTTGTGGCATTGCTACAACTTTATCTTTATTTTTTCTTCCAAATATTTTTCTATTATCATCTACTTCCTCAGTATCTTCATCTTCATAATCATAAACATTTTCATCTTCATATTCTTCTGGCTCTGCTGAATCCATTCCAAATAAATCCCAAACCTTATTCATTAATGCTCCTGACATAAAAAAACCTCCCAAAATCTTTCCTTTGTCTTTATTTTCTTTAGTATCTACTTTTTTTTCATAAATGTCAATATTTTTCAAGAATGTAATTAAGTTTTAATATTTTTGTAATAATTTTGTAATATTTTTATTGTATAAAATTAATTAAATTCTAATTTATTACTAGGATTAAGCAAAATTTCATCAAAAATAGAAATCTTCTTATATGATACTATATCTTCATTTTCAAATCCTAAATCCTTTAATTCCTCTTCTGTATATGGCTTTACTATTGAATATTTTTCACCTTGTCTTTTTACTTTAACTAATAATTTACTTAAATATCCTGCTCTATTTCTTACAACATAATTAAGCTCTCCGTCTTTCATTATAGCTTGATTTGGAACTTTCAATCCAGAATCACTCCACCATATTAAATTAAATGAAATTTTTCTATAATTAATTAATTCTTCTATTTGTTTTTCTAATTTCAAAATGATTAAAATATCTTCTTCATCATCTTCTTTTATAATATTTACTATTTTAGCAGTTACTTCGGCATTATTTGATAATCTGATTTTAACATTTTTATTCACTTCTGCTTTTTTAGCTTCTTCAGAAGATGTAATAGTTGCTATATAACAACTAAAATTATCTATTACTTTTCCACTTTCTTCACTAGTTGCAACAATTTTTCCTGTTTTTAAGTCCAAATCTTCTAAATATTTTTTACTTAATGAACTAAAATTATTAGGTGTAAGTATTTCTTCAAGCCCATCTACTTTATACGAAACTATACCACTAATAGGTGCTTTTACATATTCAGCACCAGAATTCAACTTACTTTCATAATCTTTTCTTTCTTCAATTAATTCATTTAAATATGAACCCTTAGGACTTAAATCTCCTGCAATTTTTGCTTTTTTGGTAATTAATTCATTAATCTCTTTTTTATATTCTACAAGTTTAGCTACATCATTTATTTGATTAATGTCATCTATTTTCTCATCAATTTGGTTTTCTAATGATTTCATATCTATTGATGGTATACTTTTTTCATTTGACATTACCTCTTGAATTTTTGTATCTAATTCCGCTATCTTTTGTTTTAAATTTTCCTCATTCGTAGTATAGTACCTAAAAATATTTTCATTTTTAGCAGCTCTTTCCCCTTCAGATTTTATATATTTAATACCATTTTTATAATTCTGACCTTTTACAACTTGTTCATCTCTTATAACATACCCAATAGCTGTTTCTTCTTGATACAATTTTCCCTCTTCTACTGTAAAAATTGCTGTAGGTTGTCTTACTAAAAGATAGATTGTGTAAATTATGTATAATGAAATAATTATACATACCAAATATATTAAAATCTTCTTTTTCTCAGATATTTTTATTTTTTCTTTTTTATTTTCTATTTCACCTTTTTCTTGTGATTTCAAATCAATCCCTCCAAAATAATTTTTATATTATTTTGTACCTTATCTTGTCCATTAAGCCATATAGTTTTTTTGTTTTTTCTAAACCAAGTCATTTGTCTTTTTGCATACCTTCTTGTTTCCATTTTTATTTTCTCAATAGCCTCATCTTCTGATGTTTTTCCTTCTAAATATTCTACTATTTCCTTATACCCTAGACCTTGCATAGCTGTAGGAAACTTATTATATTTTTTATATATTTTTTTAACTTCTTCTACAAGGCCCTGCTCTATCATTATATCTACTCTGTTGTTTATTCTTTCATATAATAATTCTCTATCCCAATTTAAAGCATAAACATCATAATCATATTCCGGTTCATTTTTTCTTGATTCTATTTCTTGCTGTGTTTTATTTTTTCCAGTTGCATGATAGATTTCTAAAATTCTTAATATTCTTTTTTTATCATTTACACTTATTTTTTTCAAAGCTTTTTCATCTATTTTTTTAGCTTCATCATACAGTTTTTGTAAACCTTCTTTTTCCGCTCTTTCTTCTAACTCATTTCTATATTTTTCATCAAACTCAATATTTGGATATTCTATTTCATATATTAAACTATCAATATATAGCCCTGTGCCTCCAACAATAATTGGCATTTTACCTTTTTTTATTATTTCTTCTATAGCTTTTTTTGCATCTTTTTTATAATCTGCTACACTATATCTTTCATTTGGAGATACACAATCAATTAAATAATGTTTTATTCCTTGCATCTCTTCCTTAGTTGGCTTTGCAGTACCAATATCCATATCTTTATATATTTGCATAGAATCACAAGAAATTATTTCTCCATTAATTTGCTTCGCAAGTTCTATAGAAAGTGCGGTTTTACCAGACGCTGTCGGACCACATATTACAATTATTTTTTGTTTCATTTAATAAAATCCTTTCATTGCTTTTCCATAATTTTAAAAATCTATTTTCTAGCAAATTTTCTTTCAATATCATATTTAGACATTTTTATTACTGTTGGCCTTCCATGAGGACACGTAAATGGATTTGGTAAACTCAACAATTTATCCATTAAACTCTCTACTTCTTGTTGCGTTAATGCCATATTTGCTTTAACAGCTGCTTTACATGCAACAGTAGCAATAAATTTTTCTTCTTTTTCTTGTTTTGCTGTTCTTGCAACTGTATTTATTTCATCTAAAGTCTCTAAAAATAATTCTTTTGTATCAATATCAATGCACACAGTTGGTGCTCCAGTTAGTTTTATTGTATTTTCTCCAAATTCCTCTAATGTAAATCCTGCTTGTTCGAACATTTTCATATTGTCTTTTGCAATATCCATTTCTTTATGTGTTAATGTAATAATATCTGGCAATAATAGCATTTGTGAATCTTTGTTAGTGCTACTATAATAATTTTTCTTGACTTTTTCATACATAATTCTCTCATGTGCTGCATGTTGGTCCAGTATATACATTTCATTATCAATTTCTAATATTATATAAGTTTTAAATACTATTCCTATAAATTTATATGATGGTTTTTTAAACTCTTCTGTTTGTTCAAATACAGATATATTATCTTTTACTATGTCTACTGCATTTGCAGTTTTATTATCAGTATCTTCATTTTCTTTTGTATCTTCTATTGGTCTTCTACCAAATAGTTTTGTATACATTTCATTAAAATCTTCAGAAACAACCTGTGGATTATTGTTTAAATCTTGCATTTTTTGTTTTATTTCTTCAAATTCATTTTTTACATCTTCATTATCTATTGGCTCGATTATTTTTTGTGTTTCTTCTACAGTTGACTCTATTTTATTTTCTTCATTAAATTCTTCTTTTTG
Organism: uncultured Clostridium sp.; assembly: GCA_946409935.1. Lineage (GTDB taxonomy): Bacteria > Bacillota > Clostridia > TANB77 > CAG-508 > CAG-269. Next base: position 11,337 of record CAMJYG010000021.1, read on the forward strand.
TATTTCTTTGTTATCAGAATTTTGTTCTATTTCTATTTCACTTTCTGTTTTTTCTGTTTCTAAATTGTATTTTGTTGTTTCTTCTTTTACAATATTTTTATTATCTAGGTTTTCAGTTATATTTGGTGTATTATATTTTGCTTTCTGTAATTCTTGTTCCATTGTACCTTTCATATGTTGTAATTGTGCAAGTACATCTGAAGTATCTATTGGTTCACCAGGTTTTCTATCTTTATAAACCTCTTCTAATATATTTGTTTTTATTTTGCTTTCTTCTTCTGTATATTGTTCAATTTGTTTTTCATTTTGTTTTCTAAAAGAAAAAAGCCCCCCTGTTTCTTGCATGTTTTCTTTTTTACCATCCATTATATTTTTAAGTCTATCATCAAAACTCAAAATTCTATTGTTTAATGCTACATCTGCCGTTTTATCAGTATTAGCTACTAATTCACTTTTTAAAAGAGTATCTTTAATAGCGTGATAAATAGATTGAAATACTTTATTCTCTTCTTCAAATCTAACTTCTAATTTTGCAGGATGAACGTTAACATCTACTTTTGCAGGATTCATCTGCATATTTAAAATAACAAAACCAAACTTTCCTATTGGAATTAAACCTTTATATGCTTGCTCTGTAGCTGATGTTAAAGTTTTATCCTTTATGTATCTTTTATTTACAAAAAACAATTGATTTGAACGATTTGACCTTGCTATTTCTGGTTTACCAATTGCACCTTTTATTTCTATATCTTCATATTTATAAGATACTTCCATAATTGAATTCGCAATATCTTTACCATAAATACTATAAATTACACTCTTTAAATCGCCATTTCCGTTTGTTTGAATTATAGTTTTCCCAGTATTTATTAACTTTATGGCAATTTCCGGATGAACTAATGCAATTCTGGTTATTGCATCTTCTATATAGCCAGATTCTGTATAATCTTTTTTTAAAAATTTATATCTAACAGGAGTATTAAAAAATAGATTTCTTACTGTTATTGAAGTTCCTGTTTGACATCCTACTTCTTCTTTATCTATAACATTTCCTGCTTCCACTACTATTTTATATCCAATATCTTGCTCTTTTGTTTTTGAAATCATTTCTACATTTGCAATTGCTGCAATACTTGCTAAAGCCTCTCCTCTAAACCCCATAGATGTTATTGTATTTAAATCACTTGCTGTTCTTATTTTGCTAGTTGCATGTCTTTCAAACGCTATTTCTAAATCATCTTGAGCTATTCCTTTTCCATTATCTGTTACTTTTATATATGATATTCCACCATTTTTTATTTCAACTGTTATATTTGTTGCTCCTGCATCTATTGAATTTTCTACCATTTCTTTTATTACTGATGCAGGTCTTTCAATAACTTCACCAGCAGCTATTTGATTTATTGTTAATTCATCTAATAAAACTATATTTCCCATTAAAACTTTCCTCTCTTTTTTCCTAATTATACCACTAGATTTTGTTTTTTGTATAGTTTTTTAGAAAAATATTTTTGCAACAAAAAAAGAGTAAATCTGTAAGCCGGGTTCTGTCTTTAAAAATAGCCATTTATCTAGAATAGATATCACTATCTATTTCAAGCCACGCAATTAAGAAGGCACCGAGCAGGCTTAATCTTCTTATTTAGGTGTTGCTCCAGATGGGGTTTACACTACCAATTATGTCACCATAATTGTGGTGAGCTCTTACCTCGCCTTTTCATCCTTACCATATAATATTAACATTATATGGCGGTTATTTTCTGTTGCACTTTCCTTAAGGTCACCCTTACTAGACGTTATCTAGCATCTTTGCTCTATGGAGCCCGGACTTTCCTCTCGTAATTTCTTTCGAATATTTACCAGCGACTATTCAATTTACTCTGTTTTTTATTATAGCATAAGATTTTTAAAAAATCTAGCAAATTTCACAATATTGTTATGATTCAAAGTTACAGTTCAGTGACTTAAAATTCCGTTGTCCTGCTTAACCGTGATTAGTTATAAATATATTGTTACTGAACTGTAACGATTAAAAATCTGTTAATTGTAGTATAATATCTTGTGCTGTTATGTGATAATACTTCATTAATTCTTCTGCTTTTCCAGATTTTCCAAATGTATCTTTTATTCCCATTCTTACTAATTTTGTAGGATATTCTTCAGTTAACACTTCTGCAATTGCAGAACCTAATCCACCTATTATATTATGGTCTTCTATAGAAATTAATTTTTTTGTTTCTTTGGCACTTTTTATTATAATTTCTTTATCAATAGGTTTTATAGTGTGAACATCTACTACTCTAATATTAATGCCTTTATTTTTAAGTATTTCTTGTGCTTTTAGCGCCTCTGCTACTGTCACTCCTGTAGCAAATACTGTAGCATCTGTTCCATCTCCAATTTGTATAGCTTTTCCAATTTCAAATTTTTGCCCTTGTTCATATATTATTGGAGTTGATAATCTTGCTAACCTTAAATATACTGGATTATCTATTTTTAAAATTTCTTTAACAGCCCATTTGGTTTGAACATCATCTGATGTTGACATTACTATCATATTAGGTAATGTTCTCATTAATGATATATCTTCTATCATCTGGTGAGTTGCTCCATCTTCGCCTACAGTAATTCCACAATGAGTTGCACATATCTTTACATTTAATTTTGGATAACAAATACTATTGCGAATTTGGTCATACCCTCTTCCAGCTGCAAATGCTGCAAACGTACTTGCATACGGTATTTTCCCACAAGTTGCAAGTCCTGCTGCGGTACTTAGCATATTAGCTTCTGCAATTCCCATATCAAAAAATCTATCTGGAAATTCTTTAGCAAATAAAACTGTTTTTGTAGCTCCAGCTAAATCTGCATCTAAAACCACAATATTTTCATTTTCTTTTCCTATTTTAGTTAAAGCTTCTCCATAACTCTGTCTAGTAGCTTTTCTTTCATCTTTCATCCTAACTTCATCCCTTTCTTTTTTGTAATGATTTTTTGGGTGATTTTGGGGACACTTACCAAAATCACCCAAAATCACTCTAGCAATTATGATAATTCTGCAATTGCCAAATTATATTGCTCTTCATTTGGGGCTTTTCCATGCCATTCAGTTTTTCCTTCCATAAAAGAAACTCCTTTTCCCTTTATGGTTTTAGCAATTATACATGTTGGCTTTCCCTTTATAGTTCTAGCAACCTCAAACGCTTTTAATATTTCATCAATATTATGTCCATCTATATTTATAATTTGAAATCCAAAACTTTTAAACTTTTCATCTATAGGATATGGGCTCATTACTTCCTCAATTGTTCCATCTATTTGTAAATTATTATTATCTACTATAACACAAAGATTATCAAGTTTATATTTATTTGCAGCCATTGCTGCTTCCCAAATTTGCCCTTCCTCTATTTCACCATCTCCCAAAATACAATAAACGCGGTAATCTTTTTTATCCATTTTTCCTGCAATTGCCATACCATTAGCTACTGATAGGCCTTGTCCTAAAGAACCAGTTGTCATGTCAACACCTGGAATTTTATTTTTATCTGGATGACCTTGTAAATAACTATTTATATTTCTAAATGTTTTTAAATCCTTCACTGAAAAAAAACCTCTATTAGCTAAACAACTATATAATGCAGGTGAACAATGTCCTTTAGACAACACTAGTCTATCTCTATTTTCCCAGTTTGGCTGTTCTTGCCTTATATTCATTTCATTAAAATATAAAACTGTCAAAATATCAGCTATTGAAAGTGATCCACCCGGATGTCCTGATGCGGCTGAATATACTTCTTCTAATATCCCTTTTCTTACCTGTTTTGCAATTTGCTCTAATTGCTCTACACTAGTAATTTTCATAAAATTCCCTTTCCTTTCTCTATTTAATATATTAATTTTTAATATAACACATCTTTATAAAATTTACTATATTTATTTATAAAAGAACAAATCGGAAAGCTAATAAATTTGTAGTATGTTATTTTAAACTATAAATTTTAATTAGCAACAAATTATAAATAGTTAAGCTTTCCGTAAATTTGTTCCGCGCGAATTTTTTCGCAAGAAAAAATTCTGTGCAACGCTTAGGGCAAAGCCCTTTTTATACAATAGGAAAGGATGACTTTCCTATTGTATAAAAAATCCCCGCCTTAGCCGTCAGATATGTCGAATTTTTAAGGACCTGTTCCTAAAAACAGGTGGGTGCCTACCTAAATATTCATGGGCTTCTCACCTTAATGTGAGCTTGCACGCCATATTTAGAGGTTTGGCCCCTCTTAATGCTTGTTGGTTCTAAAAATTCTGTCTATACGCACTATGCAGGGTAAATTAATTACTTATTCAATTATTTTTTGTATTTCCTTTAAGTTATTTATATTTTAGCATAGCTCTATTTACTTTACAAATTAAAAATGTCTTATATTAATTATATTTTTTTGATATGGGTATATTTATCTTACTTTTTCATATCTAAATCTCATTTAATTAAATTTTTTCTAATTTGATTTTTTATTTGAAATATGCTAAAATAAATTAAGATTTTGATTGTAGAGAAGGAAAATTCTCTACAATTTTTTGTATCTTATCGTTATGTTAGGTTTATAGTTAAAATTAACATTCTATAAATAAATTGGCGTTTCTATTTGTTTATCACCATATGATTCTTTTACACAATCTTTATATTTTTCTGGCAATTCTTTTGTTATATTTAATAACGTATTTGATTCTTCTCCAGAATTAATTAATAACGATAATGAATATAAATCATATGCAGTTATTTTTTCAAAAGGCCAATTTCCAGATTCTTTTAATATTTCTAATAAATCAATCCCTAAAAGATTTAACATTAAAAATCCCGAAGCCATTATTTTTTCAGCCTTTTTAGTATTATCCTCTTTTTCTTCCTTATACTCTCTATATTTTTCTAAAACTTCTTGTGGGATATTATTTCCTAGTCTCCCTCCATATCTTTCGATTACCTCAAAATATGGTATAAAAATTCTTTCTTTATTTAATAATTTCATATTATCATAATTAAGTTGCAATAAAACACTTTCTTCTGTTCCTCCAGAATATTCCGGCCCTTTAATACCAAGTTTCAAAGCATCTTCTCTTCTTTTCAGATATGCTAATAATTCTTCAAGTTTTTGTGCATATTCATTATTACTAATGTATTCTCTTCTTTTTGCATCCTGTGCTTGGTCTTTTGCAGAAATTACAACTTTATTTAAAGCACCTATTCCTTTTGTGCCTCTATTTGTACTAGCCATACCAACTAATGTTCCCATAAACATTCACCTTCTTTTTTTAAACTATATGAATTATACCAAATTTTTATCCTAAAGTCAATTTATGTAAATTATAATTTTTTGTGATTTTTAACAATACGTTACAATTTATAGCAAATTTGCATTGTTTCAAATTAATATATGATCTTTTTCGTGTTTATTTAATAGTAATTAATTGAAAAAAAAATACTAAAGCTTTTTTCTTTTGCTTTAATATCTTTTTATATTGATAAATTTATAGTTCCTTATTAACTCCAGTATATTTGTAACATGCATCTTTAAATTTAGATTGTTCAACCATATCTATAACTCTTTTATTATGATTTTTTCGTGATCTATAACCCAAACTTCTTAATCTTTGTGCTTTTTCCCATCTTCTTCTTTCTTCATTGACTTTCTTTAATTGTTCTGTAGTCATGTATTCTCCTTTAAATGGTCTTGGGATCGCTGAACTTAATAACAATTCATCTTCTTCATTATCTACAAATTTAGGATATATACATTTATCTTTAGGTCTAGTTGCACCATTGTCATCATCAATATGTGTAAAACCTAAAGTTGCTATATCAAAACCGGTATTAGCTAAATTAATATAGTAAACTTCGCCATTTTGGTTTGTAAATTCAGCTTTATCTATACTTTCTCTTTTCGTAATTTCTTTTGTTTTTCCATCCCAACCTATTTCACATTCTAGTTCTAATCCGTCTGCATTATAAATATGTTTTTCATTTCTTTTACCCCCTCTTTCCATATTATTATTATAATACACCTTTTCTTCTTCTAAAAAAATTTTTTCACCATCTGTCTGTACTTTCCTATAATTATGACAAATAACACCATCATTACTCATTCTATCTAGATACACTACTCCATTTTCAGTTATCTTCCATTTATCTCTTATACAAGAAATTAGCCTTTGAATAGCTCCAACCCCCTCCTCTAACGGAGAATAATCCCCGTTTGTAACTTCTACTTTATCTTTTATTGAAAAGTGATACCATGGTTCTCCTGTTATTGTCATATTATGAACTAATTCTTTTCTAGCTTGTGGGTTTCTTATTAATACATCATTTACTCCTGCTTCTCTTAATATTGCATCCTCTAATTCATTTTTAGAAAGTCCTTCAAAATTTTTCATTTTTTCTTGAGTTTCTTCATATAATTTTTTTCTGTACTCTTCCGATTTACTATAAGAATCCTCTGTACTCCCCTCGTTCTTTCCATCTCCGGACTCTAATAATTTTGTTTTTCTTGAAAATATTTTTTTTATTTTGTCTAATAAACTACTCATATTTTTCTTCTCCCTTCGTACCTATCATTCTTTTAAAAGATATTTAAATTTATAATCCACTTGCTTATTTTTTATTTTAACATAACAATATTTTATTTACAATATAATTCTTTTAATTTTCTTAAAAATATGTTATTATATTGTTATTGGTCAGCCATATATAATTGGAAGTCCGCACGAGTGATTATTTATAAAATTTTCTATAAATAATCAAGGTTAATCAGGACAAGAAAAATTTAAGTCTGACTAGTAACATTATATTATAATAACATATCTAAAAAGGAGTACTAAATGAACCAAAATATAGAAAGATACAATCCAAATATAAACGACGGATTAAACGATGAACAAATACAAAAAAGAATTGATGAAAAACAAGTAAATTATGACACATCAGTGCCATCTAAAAGCATAAAAAGAATACTATATGAAAACTTTTTTACATTATTCAACATATTAAATTTAATTTTAGCTATTCTAGTTTTTAGTGTAGGCTCTCACAAAAATATGCTATTTTTACTAATTGTTATAATAAATACAGCTATCAGTACAATACAAGAAATTCATTCTAAACGAGTAATTGATAAACTTTCCCTTATGGCAGAATCTAAGGCTAAAGTTATTCGTAATAACAGAAAACAAGAAATATCTATACACGAATTAGTTTTAGATGACATTATTGAATTAAATTCTGGAAATCAAGTTGTAACAGATAGTATAATACAATCTGGTGAGGTCTTAGTTAATGAGTCTTTTATTACAGGTGAGCCTGATAGTATATCAAAAAAAGCTGGAGATATGATTCTTTCTGGTAGCTATATTGTTAGTGGGAAATGTATTGCAAAAGTTGAACATATTGGTGAAGATAATTATACTTCTAGAATTTCGAGTGGAAGCAAATATGTAAAGAAAATCAATTCAGAAATAATGAATTCTCTTTCTCAAATTATAAAATTTTTAACTTTTGCTATTATTCCAATAGGTGGTGCTTTATTTTATAGTCAATTACATTTACAAGGTGCTAACTATCATGATGCAGTTATTCAAACTGTCGCTGGAATTATTGGGATGATTCCAGAAGGACTTGTGTTACTTACTAGTACAGTTTTAGCAGTTAGTGTAATAAGACTCTCTAAATCCAAAGTATTAGTCCAAGAACTATATTGCATTGAAACTCTAGCAAGAGTTGATACTCTATGTTTAGATAAAACTGGAACTTTAACAGAAGGCTCTATGGAAGTTAAAGATTTTATTGCAATAAATGAAAGCAAAAATGAAATGTCAAATATTTTATCAAATATTGCAAAAGTTTCTGAGGACGAAAACGGAACAATACAGGCAATAAAATCTTATTTTAGGAATATTACTTCTGAATTTAATGTGACCAACAAAATAGCATTTTCATCACAAACTAAATGGTCTGGATTTTCTTTTAAAAATCTAGGTTCATACATAATTGGTGCACCAGAATTTGTTTTAAAGGAAAATTATAATAAATATAAAGATATTATAAGCAAATATACCAGTGATTATCGTGTATTGGTTTTAGCCCATTCAAAAAATAATTTTAATAATAAAGACTTGCCTTATGATATAGAATTAATTGGTTTAGTACTTATACTCGATAAAATTAGAAAGGAAGCCAAAAGCACTCTTAATTATTTTTATAAACAAGGTGTAGATATAAAAATAATATCTGGAGATAATCCTGTTACTGTATCAAAAATAGCTAAACAGGTTGGAGTGAATAAATATGATTGTTATATAGATATGTCAACAATTGACAATAATGACCATTTAAAAGAAATAGCTACAAAATACACAATTTTTGGTAGAGTATCTCCTACACAAAAAAGAGATTTAATAAAAGCTTTAAAAGAAAATGGAAAAACAGTTGCAATGACTGGCGATGGTGTAAACGATGTTTTAGCATTAAAAGAATCAGATTGTAGTATCGCAATGGCAAATGGTAGCGATGCAACTAAAAATATATCTCAATTGGTTCTTTTAGATTCTAATTTTGCTTCAATGCCAAAAGTTGTTGCTGAGGGAAGACGAACTATTAATAATATACAAAGGTCTGCTTCACTATTTTTAGTAAAAACAATTTATTCTTGTATTTTAGCAATATTATTCTTATTTGTTGGTCAAGAATATCCATTTATACCTATACAATTAAGCCTAATAAGCACAGCCTGTATTGGAATACCATCATTTTTACTTGCACTAGAACCAAATAAAGAACGAATTAAAGGAAACTTCTTAAGAAATGTAATATCGAAAGCTCTACCTACTTCAATTACAGTGATAATGAATATTTTATATTTAACAACATTAAACAAACATAATATAATACCTATTGATTGCTATCACAGTTTATGTGTAATTTCTACAGGGATTTGCGGACTAACTTTATTATTCACACTTTCACTAAAAAGAAAAAGTGAAAAAACTAAATTACCTTTCTCAATTTATAGATTTACACTTGCAGTTTTAATGACATTATTATTCTTTTTAGAATTACACTTTTTAGGTTGGTTCTTTAATATAGTTCCTTTACGCTTAATATGGAATAAAATTGTTAGAATAATTATTGTTTCTGTTGTGAACTTTATGGTTTTAAACTTTGTGTTTAGGAAGATTTTGAAGGTTACAAAATAATGTTTTCTATCTTGAATTTTTATAAAAGGTTGATATATAAATATTTATGAATGTTTATATATCAACCTTTAAAACAAATTATTATAAAAAACCATTAATTGTGGCATAATACAAAATTAAATTAAATAATTTCTTGCATTTTTTATTTAATACATATATAATTTATTAAAAGGAGGAAAAACTTATGGAAAATTCATTAACACAAAACAAAATATTTGCCAAAACATTTTTTTGGATGTTTTTAGGTTTATTAGGCTCAGGACTTATTGCCACATATACATATTATTCAGGACTATTTTTAAACCTTATATCTAATGCATCTTTCGGTATAGTTTTAATAATAGAATTAGTAACAGTACTTTTATTTAACTTTTTATTTAGAAAACTTCCACCAATTGCAGTTGGCATTTTATATTTTGTGTATTCGATGGTAAATGGTATAACTTTATCAGTTATATTTGCAGTTTATGAATTATCTTCAATAATATATATATTCATAATTTCTGCTTTAGTTTTTGCCATTTTATCATTTATTGGCTATATGACAAACAAAGACTTAAGTAATTGGCGCACTTATATTACTGTATTCTTAATTGCAGGAATAATATTAAGTTTTGTTAATTTATTCTTTATTAAAAGTTCAACTTTTGATTTAATTCTTGATTGGTTTATTTTAGCAGTATTTTTGGGAGTTACAATTTACGATATAAACAAGATTAAATTACTTCAAGACGCAGAAAATATTAATCAAGAAAAAGTCCACATATATTGTGCAATGCAGTTATATCTAGACTTTATAAACATTTTTATAAGAATACTTTCAATTTTTGGAAAAAGAAGAGATTAATAACAAATCACAATGCTAATAAACTTTAATAATTATTGCAGAACAAATCAGAAAGCCAATTTATATAATTTTTAAAGACCAGTAGATTTTGAAAAATCTATTGGTCCTTTTGTTTGTGTTTTTAGAAAATGTTACTGAAAACACTTGAAAACATTTTTGTAGGTGCTTTTGGAAGGTGTCCCTAAAATCATCCCTAAAATCATCCAATTTCATCTATGCAATCTTCAAATTGAGAATTATAAAGTTCTGCATAAAATCCTTCTTTTTCTAAAAGCTCTTCATGATTTCCTTGTTCTACAATATCTCCGTGATTCATAACTAAAATCAAATCAGCATTTTTTATTGTTGACAATCTATGGGCTATAATAAAACTTGTTCTTCCTTTCATTAAGTTATCCATTGCAGACTGTATTTGTATTTCTGTTCTTGTATCAATTGAGCTTGTTGCTTCGTCTAAAATCAATACTTTGGGGTTTGCAAGTATTACTCTAGCTATTGTTAATAATTGTTTTTGCCCTGCAGATATGTTTGTTGATTCTTCATTAATTATAGAATTATATCCATTTGGCAATGTTTTAATAAAGTGATGAACATGTGCTGCCTTTGCAGCTTCTATTACCTCATCATCAGTTGCATCTTCTTTTCCATATTTTATATTATCTTTTATTGTTCCTCCAAAAAGCCACGTATCTTGCAATACCATACCAAAAGCTTTTCTAAGCTCTCCTCTTTTAAAATCTTTTATATTCTTGTTATCTAGTAAAATCTCTCCACTTGTTACATCATAAAATCTCATAAGTAATTTTACCATTGTAGTTTTTCCTGCACCTGTAGGCCCAACAATTGCTATTTTTTGTCCTTCTTTTATATTAGCATTAAAATTATTTATAATTGTTACATCTGGCTCATATCCAAACTTTACAGACTTAAATTGTATATTTCCTTCTATATTTGAAATGTTGGTTTCTGCTTTTGATGTATCTTCTTCTTCATCTTCTTCTAAAAACTCAAATATTCTTTCTGCAGCAGCAATCATAGATTGTAGCATACTTGATATTTGAGCAATTTGATTTATTGGTTGTGTAAATTGCTTGTTATATTGTATAAAACTTTGTATGTTACCAACAGTTATTGTTCCATTTATTGCTAAATATCCTCCAACAACAGCAACTCCTACATATCCTATATTTGATATAAAGTTCATTACAGGATGCATTAAACCTGATAAAAATTGAGACCTCCAACCAGATTTATACAATTCGCCATTTGCCTTTTCAAATTCTTTTATTACTTTTTCTTCTGCATTAAATACCTTTACAATATTTAATCCACTATAAACCTCTTCTACTTGACCATTTACATGACCTAAATATTCTTGTTGTTTTTGGAAGTATTTTTGAGATTTTCCTACGATTACTTTTACAACTACAGCAGATATTGGAAGTATTATTAATGATATTAATGTCATTTTCCAACTTATAGAAAACATCATAATTAGTATTCCTATAATTGTACAAATTGCAGTTATTAGCTGTGTTATACTTTGATTAAGGTTCATGCTTAAAGTATCTATATCATTAGTAATTATAGATAATACTTCTCCATTCGTTTTTTTATCAAAATACTTCATAGGTAATTTATTTATTTTTTTGGCAATATCATTTCGTAACTTATATGTTAATTTTTGAGAAATACCTGTCATTGTAAATCCTTGTATAAATGAAAATATTGCACTTATTATATATAAAGAAAGTAAGGTAATTGCTATTTGTGCTATTTTTTCAAAATCAATTCCATTTCCACCTGACATTTTTCGAACTAATCCTTCAAAAACTTCTGTTGTTGCATTTCCTAAAATTTTTGGTCCTACTATTGTAAAAATAGTACTTCCAATTGCAAATATGAAAACTATTATTACAGCTATTCTATATTTCGCTAAATAATCTTTAAATAATTTTGATGTTGTTTTTTTGAAATTTTTAGCTTTTTGAGGTGGTTGCATTGTTCCTCTTCTTCCACCCATTGGTCCTGGCATATTTATTTACCTCCCTTCTTGTTTAACTCTTCTTCAGATAATTGAGATACAGCTATTTGTTTATAAGTTTCATTTTTTTCTAACAATTCTTCATGTGTTCCAATTCCTACTACTTTTCCCTCTTCTAATACAACTATTTTTTGTGCATCCATTATTGTATTTATTCTTTGTGCTACTATAATAACTGTTTTATTTTGAGTTTTTTTAGATAAAGCTTCTCTTAGCTTTTTATCTGTTTTAAAATCTAATGCTGAAAAACTGTCATCAAATACAAATATTTCTGGATTTTTAGCTATTGCTCTTGCAATTGAAAGGCGCTGTCTTTGTCCTCCACTTACATTTGTTCCTCCTTGTGCAATTAAATCTTCATATTTTTTATCTTTTGATTCAATAAATTCGACTGCTTGGGCAATTTCTGCTGCCTCTCTCATTTGCTCATCTGTTATATTTTCACTAGAGTATTTTATGTTAGATTTTATTGTACCAGAAAATAACAGTCCTTTTTGTGGTACAAACCCAATAATTTCTCTTAACTCTTTTTGAGGTAAATCTTTTACATTTACGCCATCAATTAAAAGCTCTCCTCCTGTAACATCATAAAATCTTGGTATTAAATTAACTACTGTAGATTTACCACTTCCTGTACTTCCTATTATTGCAGTTGTTTCTCCTGGATTTGCTGTAAAACTTATGTCTGAAAGTATTTCTGTATCTGCATCTGGATATTTAAATGATACATTTTTGAATTCTACTAATCCTTTTTTAGTTTCATCGAATTTTTTTGTATCCGCTTTGTCTTTTATACTTGGCTCAGTTTCTATTATTTCGTTAATACGCTTTGCAGAAACAGATGCTCGTGGTAACATTATTGATAACATAGATATAAATAAGAATGAAATTACAATTTGCATTGTATATTGAATAAATGCCATCATATCTCCAACTTGCATTACCTCTTCATCCACATTATGTCCGCCAACCCATACTATTAATATCATAATAGAATTCATTATAAACATCAATAATGGCATCATCATTGACATAGCTCTATTTACAAATATGTTTGCTTTCATTAAATCTAGATTAGCTACATTAAACCTTGCTTCTTCTCTTTCCTCTTTATTGAAAGCTCTAATTACAGGTAATCCAGTTAATATCTCTCTTGAGACAAGATTTAATTTATCTATTAATTCTTGTAATTTTTTAAATTTTGGCATTGCAATTATAAACAAAGTTCCCACTACAAATATTATTGCTAAAATTGCTACACCTATTATCCACGCCATTTGATTATCACTTGCTGTTAATACTTTTATAAATCCTCCTATTCCCATAATAGGAGCATATACTACAACTCTAAATAACATAGCCATTAATTGCTGTATTTGTTGAATGTCATTTGTACTACGAGTAATTAGTGATGCTGTTGAAAACTCTGATAATTCTTTATTAGAAAAACTCACTACTTTTTTAAATACTTTATCTCTTAAGATTTTGCCAAGTTTTGCTGCCACTTTTGATGATAAAAGCATAATTAATACAGCACATACCATACTAATAAGTGCTACTCCTAGCATTTGAAATCCAGCAACTAATATATAATCATTTTCACCTGCTTGTATTCCAATATTAACAATTTTAGATGTATAATCAGGAAGTTTTAAATCTACATATGCTTGCACACATAATAATAAAACTATTGCAATTACAGAAAATATTGATTCTTGTAAATTTTTTAGTACTTTAAACATAAATTCTCCTCTCTTATTTGTTATTATTTTTCAACCATAAAATTCCGTTGTCCTGCATAACCCTAATCAGTTATAAAAAGTGCTTTGCACTAGCGTTATTACATAATAAAATCGGCATTGTATCTTATATAATATGTGACACAATGCCTTTTGTCAATATTTATTTTAGGATTACATTTTTCTAAATACTCCTGCTACTTTACCAAGTATTTCACAGTTTGGCACAATAATTGGATCCATTGTTGAATTTTCTGGTTGTAAACGTATATGATCTTTTTCTTTATAAAATGTCTTTACTGTTGCCTCATCTCCTATTAAAGCTACAACAATTTCACCGTTGTTTGCCATATTTTGTTTCTTAACTAAAATGTAGTCTCCATCTAATATTCCAGCTTCAATCATGCTTTCTCCTCTAACAGTAAGCATAAAACTCTCTGAATTTCCAACAAAATCAATTGGTATTGGAAATGTGTCTGTTACATTTTCAACAGCAAGTATAGGCTCACCTGCTGTAATTCTGCCTATAATTGGTACTTCTACTAATTCTTTTTGTGTATAGAAATCTTTGCTTGAGGTTTTCTTTACTTCTCCTGAACCACCTTTTAATAAGCGCAAGGTTCTTCCTTTTTTATCTTGCTTTTTTATATATCCTTTTTCTTCTAATTTTGCTAAATACCCATGTACTGTTGCAGTTGAGCTTAATCCTACTGCTTTTCCTATTTCTCTTACAGATGGTGGATAACCTTGTGTCATAATTTGTTTTTCTATAAATCTTAATATAGATTTTTCTCTTTTATTTAATTCTGGCTTTTTTCTTGGCATATTAATTCACTCCATTCAATTATTTTTCAATATAATATCATACAAACAAAAAAATGTCAAACATATTTTTGACATCTTGTATTTTTTCTTCTTCACTATATATTCTAACCATAATAAAACCTCCTCAAATTTTTGTATCATAATGATACTACTCATTTGGGGAGGTTTCAATCACGTGATTTTATCCATCGCTTACTATTAAAATTTCTCTTTTAAAATAACTTTCTCTACAATTTCTAGTTCTATTTTCACAGCGTTCAGTCTCACTTTATGTAAAGTTGGGGGCGGGAAGAATAGTCGGCGTAGTCATCAGGCGGAGTGTCGTAAGTACGATTGGCTGAAAAAGTGGTATTGGCATCGTTGGTGTAATAATCGCCTCCTCTAAGCACTCGATAGTCGGTGCTACTCGCTTCTTGGGTCCAATCAGCGCAATTTCCTGAAAGGTCGTATATATTTTTTCTTCCTGTATAACTTGTTTGTCCTGTTTGTAATTTTGCAGATGTTCCACTTGCTTTTACCTTTATTGTTGTAATATTTGTTTCTTTATTATTTGATACTTGTACATCTTCTGTTTTATAATTTCCATATCCACTTTTAGTTAGTCCTGTATATCCTACTGAAATATTAGATTTTGCAAGCCACTGCATTGTTGCATCCCACAATGCTCCATACATCATTGAACTTTCTGTTACTTGTACATTATTACTATCTTTTTTTCCAAATGTTAAACATTTATTATATAATGCATACCAGTTCCAAGCTGTATTTGAAATTGTTCCCGCAAGTGAAACTCCTGGCTTTTCTCCATTTTCTGTTACTTCATATCTTCCTATATAAAATCCATGATATTTATCAACACTTGCTACCATACTTTCATAATCATTTTTGTATTGTGTTGCTACATCTGTTACATTAGAAAATGCTGTTCCTGTTGTTCTATTATTTACTAAATTATAGTTTCCTTTTTCTCCATATGTATAATCTGTTAATATTGCTATTTCTCTATATTTAGGGCTTGATGTTGTTGATGGTCTACTTAATGTTCCTTCTGTTGTTCCATATGGGTGAAATGTATTATAATTTTCTCTTGTCTTATCATTAAAACTATATAATTTACTATATTTTGTATATGTTACACTTGTTGCTCCTGCTAAAGCGGTTGGTGTTACTTCATTATTTGCATTTTTTTCTGTATCATAATAGTCTGCATTTCCAACATCACTATTTACAGGCACCCACACCCATTCATTTCCTGTGCTATATCCTTCTGAATCAATGTCATCTGTAATTACTAATCCATTTGCTACTGTTGATTTTGTATCTACATAGTATCCTTTAGGTACTGCTGCTCCATTATAGTTATATGCTTTTGTATCTCCTCCTGCATACCCTAAACTTTGCTGACTTGCTAATGTTTCTATTGATGTAAATTTTTCTATATTTTCAACCTTTATTTTTGTTTCTGTTGTTGTATTTTCATCTGTTACACTAAATGTATATGTTCCATTTTTTGCAACTGTATATGTTGCGTAATTATCTGTTGATTCTATATTTGTATTGTCATCTAATGCTGTTATACTTTTTGATGTATTATCTGGCATTGTTATTGTTATCGTTGTTCCTGCTGTTGCATTTGCATACAAGTATATTGTTGCTCTTGTTCCTAAATCATCTACAAATCCATCTGCTAGACTACCACTATTATCTATTACTTCTTCTGGTGGGTCTGTTGGTGTTTCTCCACCTCCTGAATTTCCTGTTTCAAAATTTTCAAATACTGCATTTGTTTCTAATGTTGCATCTCCTGCTGTCACAGTTATTATGTAATTTACATATCCATTTTCTACTGGGATTCCTTCAGCTACTCCATCTTTTTTTAATGCTGTATTACTATATCTTATTTTTATTAATTTTGCTCCTGATTCTCCATCTACCGGGTCAGCTACCTCAAATCCTGAACCTGTACTTACTAAATCTGCTACTACTATTTGCTTTAATGCATTTACACTTTCTGTATCAGTTGCATTATATGTTCCACTTTGTGCTTTTTTCTCCACTATTTCTGCTTTTACTGCCATTGTAGCCAATTTCACCTGTTCTTCTGCACTTTTATATACATTTACGCTTTTTGCCTTTTGCGATTGTGATAATATTCCATTATCACCAGTTAATGTGGCTATTGTTACTCCTGCTAATATTAATAACACGATTATAGTAACAATTAATGCTATTAATGTAATACCTTTATTGTCTATTTTTTTTGCATTATGCTTAAAATAATCTTTTTTCATTTCTTGTATTCTCCTTTCATTTCTCTTAAGTTTTTTATACAATAGGAAACCCCATGAAGCTTCAAAAGTAGCTACGCAACTCGAAGTGAAAATAAAATGTTTTTATTTTCAAATGAACCTTATGAAGTTTCTAAGGTGATTTTCTATTTTTTATTTTAGTTCTAAAATATTTCTATGTTTTTAATTTTTTTCTTATTAGCTACATTAAAATAGCATATATACATATAATATATATTTTAACAACTTAGGTATTCTGTTTTCAAAGTACCACTATTTCTTTATAGCTAATAACAATTGCTTTTATTTTATTACATCTATATATTTTTTTCAAGACTTTTTGATTTTTGTAACATAAATGTAATATTAAATGTTACTGGTCAGCAACAAAACTAGAATTAAAATGAACATTTTACTATTAAAAAACATAATAATATAAAGGATAATTAATTCTATATTCTATAAAAGTCAGCATGACTTTCCTAATATAAAAATGAAAGGAATGAAATTATTATGAATAAAAATTACAAAGTTGCCATTGTTGGAGCAACTGGTTTAGTTGGAAGGACTGTATTAAAAGTTCTAGAAGAAAAAAATTATAAATGTTTCACATATGATTTATTCTGTTCAAAAAAATCAGCTGGTTCTAAAATCAACTTTTTAAACAAAGATTACATTGTACGTGAATTAACAGAAGAAACTTTTAATGAAAGATTTGATTTTGCTATTTTTTGCGCTGGTGGAAAAACTTCTGAAAAATATGCTCCAATTGCGTCAAAAAAAGGATGTATAGTTATTGATAATAGCAGTATTTTTAGGATGGATTCTAATGTTCCTTTAGTAGTCCCAGAGGTTAACCCAGAAGATATTTTTAAACATTCCGGAATTATAAGTAACCCTAATTGCTCTACTATTCAAGCAGTTCTACCTTTAAAACCAATTGATGATAAATATAACATAAAAAGAATTATATATTCTACCTATCAAGCTGTATCTGGTGCAGGTCGTTTTGGAATAGATGATTTGGAAAACAAAGCTTGTGGTGATGAATTAAAAAAATTTCCATACCCTATACATAATAACTGTTTGCCACATATAGATATTTTTATGGATGATGGATATACAAAAGAAGAACATAAAATGATAAACGAAACTCGAAAAATTCTTCATAAGCCTAATTTAGCTATAACTGCAACAACTGTTAGAGTTCCTGTTGTTAATTGTCATAGCGAATGTATTAATATAGAATTAGAAAAAGATTTTGAAATATATGATATTAAAATTTTATTAGCAAATTTTCCTGGAATTATTGTTGCCGATAATCCAGAAAAAAATATATATCCTATAGCTACGAAAGTAGATGGATGTGACGAAGTTTTTGTTGGAAGAATACGAAGAGACTTTAGTGTTAAAAATGGTCTTAATTTATGGGTTGTAGCAGACAATTTAAGAAAAGGTGCAGCAACAAATGCAGTTCAAATTCTTGAAAAATTGGTTACAGTTCAGTGACAAAAATTCGTTCAACAGCTATTTGCAATTTTTTTTTAATATGTTATAATTAGTTTAGGTATATATAAAACTAAGGAAGGATTTTCTAATGAATTCAAATATAAAAAAAACAATAGATAATAATGAGGAATTTCAATCAATTGTATATGAGCTTATTTCTAACGAAACTGTACAGCAAATGAAAAAATATAGACAACATTGTGATACATCATGTTTTGACCATTGTTATATGGCTGCATATTATTGCTATTTGATTTGTAAAAAATACAATTTAGATTATATTTCTGCTACACGTGCTGCAATGCTTCATGATTTATTTTTGTATGATTGGAGAGTAAGGCAACCAGATAGAAAAGGATTACATGCTTTTACACATGGAAAAACAGCTTGTGAAAATGCTTGTAAATTATTTGATTTAAGTAAAAAAGAACAAGATATTATAAAAAAACATATGTGGCCTGTCACAATTAGCTTTCCAAGGTCAATAGAAGGTTTTATTTTAACTTTTGTTGATAAATATTGTGCAGTCTCTGAATCTGTTGATATTTTCAAATCTAAAATATTTAGAAAGAAAGCTTTTAGATATGCATATACCAAACACAAAGACTAAAGATTTTCTAATCTTTAGTCCTTTTTATAATATAAAACTCTATGAAACATTCCTATTTTTTTGTTTATTTGTTTTCTTCTGCCCATCTTAACATTTTAATATCTTTGTATTTTGTTAGAACTGTTTTATATTTATCATATTCTTCTTCCCATAATGTGTCTGGTACGTTATCAAAAGCTTTAAAAATTTTTTCTGCTTCTGATAAATATATTATTTGTTCCTGTGGTGACATTTTTTCATATTGCCTTGCAAATCTGTATAATTTATCTAACATTTGGTTTGCTTCAATAAATGACCAGAAATCTTTTATTTTCATTCCGAATAATTTTATTTGTAAAATAGCATATGCAACTAAAGCAACTATTATAAATATTAATATATATATTACTGCAAGTATTGCCATAAATTCCACCTCTTTTGTTTTCGTTTTTCCATGTGTTCATTATAACATATTTTACATTTTTTTGCAAATTTTGACACAAACCACAAACCCTTAATAACAGCTTTATTTTTCAGTAGCAATATGAATTTCATTTCCATTTGAACTCATTTCAATAGTTCCGTTTAAATCTGTTCTATAAAGTTTAACATTTAATTTGGATAATCTATTAAGTATATTTTCTTTAGGTAAGCCATAACTATTATCCTTGCCAGCCATAATAACTCCATACTTAGGTGAAACTTGGTTTAAAAATTTTTCGCTTGAACTAGTATTAGAACCATGATGTCCAACTTTTAATACATCTGTTTTAGGCCATGTTATTGTCTTTTCATTTTCTGTTTCTGCATCTCCCATAAACAGAAAACTATTATTTCCAAACTCTAATCTTATTACAATTGAAGATAAATTTAAATTATCTTTATTTAAAATAGAATCTGTCATAACTTCCGCATTTGCTTCTCCTACAGTAAATTTATCTCCTTTTTTTGGTGCAGTTACTTTTAGCTTTTTATTTGAAATTGCTGTTAATACATCTTTAAAAGTTTTTGTTGTTGTTTCGATTTTTGGCATATAAATATTAGTTATTTCAAAATTATTTATAACAGTATCTAACCCACCAATGTGGTCTTCATGAGGATGAGTGCCTATTAAATAATCTATTCTATCTATACCTTTTTCTCTTAAAAAATCAACTACATCATTTCCATCATCATTATTACCTGCATCAATTAACATATATTCTTGCTTGTTGGCTACAAGTATACTATCTGCTTGACCTACATCTATAAAATAAACTTTTAAATCATTTTCTGTTGATATATAATTAGACTTGTTATTTGAATTAATATCTATAAAAGTATTTGTGTTATTTTCTGCTATATTATTAAGCCCAACTATATTACTAAATGCATCTATTGTATCAGCACTTGCACCAAATACAACTAATGCTAATAATACACATAATGATACAATACTTGCTATTAATTTGCTATTTTTACTATTTTTACTATTTTTACTATTTTTATTTTTTCTTCTTTTGCCCATATTCCCCATTCCTTTCGTAAAATATAAATTATGCAATCATACATTTCTAAATGCTGTGAATTGTAACATTAGATAATACACATTTACTTAATTCCATAAATCGTCCATTAAATTTTTAATACTTTCTGCTTCATTTTTAGTCTTTTCTTTATCTAAAATATATCTGCCATTTACATATTTTAAAATATCTCCCTCTTGTATTTCAAAAGACAAATTACTCTTTTCTAAATTAATTATTTCCCCACTTTGCCTATTTTCTAGAACTAAAATATCGCCCTCAATTCTATCAACAGAAAATTCTTGAACTGCATCTAACTTTTTAGCTAGTTCTAATTCTACATCTTCTGTTATAGTATTTGTATAATCTCCTTTAACTCTTTCTTTACCTAGTTTAGCATTTAGATTTTCAAAAAAATTTAATTCCATTTTTACTATCATTCCTTTCTCAAGGCACAAATCAGGTTGGAAAAGAATTAAATTTTGACAATGCTCAGACTGTTAAAGCTTGCTTGTTACAGTCTGAGTATGCTTTAGCTGGCATATTATATTTAAAAGGCGCAGTCAAAATTCTAATTATTTTTCAACCTTCCACATCCTTTTTATTTTTTTATCTCAACATTATCAAATATTAACCTATTATTTCACAATGAATATCGTCTACAACTGCTACTATACTATATTTTTTTAAATTGTCTACGGCATTTATTTCTTCATATTTGCAATATCTATTAATTTGTTCTCTAGCTTCCTTTTGTTTTTCTTCTAATTTATCTGATTCGTCTTTCTTTAAATATTTAAATTCTATCATTATTGAATAATATCCTTTATCTTGTTGTCTTGGTATTAATAATAAATCTGGGTATTCTCTTTCAACTTCATATTCTGATTTTATCCAATATGCATTTTTTAAATTCATTACTATTGAATAAAATAGCACTTTTACATATTTCTCATCAAATTTTTGGTAATCTCTATTTGATAAATTCTTCAAATATTCTTTTAACACTTCTACTACTTTATCTATTTTTCCTTCAAAAGCCAATTCTTGTGCCATTATGCTATAATTTATTCTGTCTATTCTTAATTTTAAATTCTTTTCTAGACTTTCTAGAAAATACTCTGCATATAATTCTTTCATTACCTTATTTGGAATTTTTAATTCTGGTGTTCCTAATACTTCATTTGATATTGTTAAATATCCTAAATAGAATAACATTGATATTAATTCTTGGTCTCCAAATTCTATTTCTGGATTAAATTTATCTATTATAGGCATTACTATTCCTTTTCCTAAAATTGTTTGTTCAATTATGTTCTTTGATTGCTCTCCTTGACATATTTGTAGCATTTTTGATAGTTTAGCATAATCACTTGCTATATTTACATCTATTAAACTTTCTGGAAGCCTACCTATTCCTATATAATCTGATAATAAATATAAGCACATATTAGCATTATACATATGTATTTTACTTCCGATTGAAAACTTATATCCATCATAGTTTTCTTGCATTGTTGGTAATAGCTTATCTTGTTCCTCTTTTGAAATTTCTTGTTCATCCATTAGTTCTATAACTTCATCTTTTGTAAATCCTGCCATTTCGTTAAATCTTTGATCTCTTGTTATGTCTTTCGATATATTAAATCCAGATGTTAAGCTATCTAATGTTATTGGTGCTACTCCTGTTATAAATATTCTATTTACTACTGTTTCTGTTCCTTTTTTTAGAATTTCATACCATTTACGTACTTTACCATTTTTTGATACTAAATTTTTAAATTGCTCTGTATGAAAACTTAATAATTCATTTGCAAAATGATCGTACTCATCTATTATTACATATATTTTTTGATTTGTTTTTTGGGTATAAAAAGCCTTAATTAGGTTATCTAATACATTTTCTGCTTCATCTTCATAATTTACAAAAAAATCAAGATTATATCTTTTTACAAATACTTGAATTGATGAAGCTACCTCTCTTTTAAAACCATTTAAAGTTTCTTCTACACTACTTGTATCTATTCCTGAAAAATTAAATTTTAATATATGATAACTATTCTTTTGTTTTGTTGGATTTTGACCTATATATGTATCTTTAAAAAGCTTATCAAATTTTTCTACTCTTGATATATCATAATAATTTTCAAGCACACTTGTAAATAATGTTTTTCCAAATTTTCGTGGTCTTAAAAACATTATTCTTTTATCATCTAAGCTTTCTAGTTTTTCTATATATTTAGTTTTATCTACATAGTAATATCCTTCTTCTACTAACTCTTCATAATTACTTATTCCTTTTGGTAATCTCTTCATCCCGATTCACCCTTTCTTATGTTTGTTTTTTTCAAATACATTTTACATTAAAAAAAGAAAAATCACAATAGATTTTTTACATTTCTATTGTGATTTATCACTAGTCGTTACTAGTCAGCCATATATAATTATAACTAATCACGGTTAAGCAGGACAATGAAATTTTAAGGCTGGCTAGTAACACTAGATAATGGTTTTTACTACTATTGTTACTATTCTTGCATTTCCATTCCAGCTTTTAAACCTGCCTGAAATGCACCTCCCACATTGCTGATTGAAAAAATAGTTATAAGAAAAAATACAAAAATAAGTACAATACATAAAATAGGAACAATTTTTCCTTTTTCCTTCGCTTTTATTAATTTAACAATCGATACTATAGAAAGAACAATTCCTCCTAATCCTACTATACTACTTACTTCATCAGCCACTTTAAATAAAGTAGACGAATTATTCATAATTTCTTCAATCTTCTCTTGAGCAGCTTCTTGATCTTTTACATATATATCCCAAACTTCATCTGGAATTTCAGGTGCTTGTACCATTTCTACTATACAACAAGCTATGTAAATAATTGTGCATATTAATGCTGCTATTCCTATTTTCTTTCCCATATCTTTCACCTCCCCTCACCAGACTGAAACTCTATTGTCTGGTGCAACATACATTCCGTCATTTTCAGTTATTTTAAACACTTCATAAAATTTTTCTAAAGTTGATAATACTGCATTAGCACGATTTTTAGCAGGAGAATGATTATCTTCCATAAATAAAAATTCCTTATAAATTGATGTAAACTGCGATGCCCAATTCATTGCATATGCTGTAAAGATTTCTTTATATTCTTCATTAGTTGCATTTTTTCTTTCTGCTATTTGAAGAACAATTGCCATTCCACCTAAATCTGCAATATTTTCTGACAATGTTATATCTCCAAATTGATTATATTTATCATAATATTTAACAACCTTACCTGTTAGCTTATTAAAATTATATTCATCTTCTTTTGTCCACCAATTTATATAAATTCCATATTCATCATATTGGCAACCATTTGTATCTAATGCATGTGATAACTCATGTCCAATAGTTACTCCAATGCTTCCTAATATTTTATAATAATTATCTTCTAAATTTGTTGTCCCTAAATTTTGCGAATCTGTCAATGAATATATATACCCTAACAATAGATTAATACTATTGTTATTTGGCATATAAAATGCATTAACAGTTAGTTGATCAAACATTTCGTTATTATACATAATATTACCTTTTTGATATTGTCTCATTTCCTCTTTTTTTAATTCTTCTTCCATATTTATTACATTACTTATGTACGAACTATTTTCATTTATCTTATAATTGTTTTCAACTTTAACAAATTTTTCTGGAATACCAACAGTATAAGACATTTTTTCCATTTTTGCAAGTGCTTTTTCTTTAGTCTTATCACTTAACCATTCTTCTTTTTCTATTCTTAATTTATAATTTTCAATTTCATCTTCTATAAGTTTTGTGTAAAAATCTTTTTGTTCTTTTGTAAAATACTTATTTGCAAATTGTTCTGTTATTGTATCTTTAAAGAACAAATATATTTGTTTATATGCAATTTCTTCTTTTGAATAATCTTCCTTTTTCATATAATAATGACTTCTTAGTGGATCATAATTTTTTGATTCAAACATATAATCATAATATATTTTATAATAATCTTCACTTATATATTTTGAATAATATGTTAATATTTTTAAAGTAGCATAGTCTTTTAGTATTTCTAAATTATCTTCTTTTAAATAATTATCTATCTGCTTTAATTGATTAATATCAACTACTAATATTTCATTTTTACTATTACAGAATTCTTTATAATGCTTAACTAATGTATCTAATGGTATATTTTTAAGATCTTTTTGTAATTCTTCTATATCATATACCTTATATCCATCTTCCAATAAATTCATTTGGTTGATTTCTGAAAATTTTGAAATTTCTTCATACATTTTTTGGACCTTTTCTACAATTTCAATTGCCTCATTTGAAGAATACCCATATTTTTTTAATAATTGTACATCATATTTTTTATACATCCTTACTACTGGTTCATAATCAGATATCGTATAATATGCAATAGTATTGTCCCAATCGTATGTAATTAAATCTAAACCAAAATATTTTTTACTTTCTCCTCTAAAATTATATAAAACATTAGGAGAAAATAAAATGTCTGTGCTTAACTCATAATTTACATCAATTGCATTATTAACAAATTCTTCTATATTATTTGATTTTGTCATTTTATCTATATATTTATTTAATTCTTTTATAGACTTTTCTTCTGTGTTATCCATATAGCTTTTATATAAACTACTGATTTTATTACCTATATCATTATTATTAGCTAATAATTCATTAATAATAATATCTTTTTCATCTTCTATTTTTTCAGTTCTATCAATTGCATAATGTGATATTTCATCTTCATTTAGTTTATCTGTACTTAAATAATCATAATTTATATAATCATAGAAATCATCTTCTAATCGTGGACAAGAAGTTAATACTGTACTTACAGGCGAATTAACTTTAGTAATTTCCTTATTTCCAAAGTATTTGTAGCTGATTAGATATACTCCTATTAATATTAATAACATTATTATTAACAATAGTTTTTTGATATTTTTCATCAAATTTATTTGTCCTCCTCCCCAGAAACGATTTGTCCATCCTTTAAATAAATAATTCTACTAGAATATTTAGCTGTAATTTCAGAGTGAGTTACTTGAATTATTGTTACATTTTTCTCTTTATTTATTTTTTGGAATAATTCCATAATTTCTTGTGTAGATTTGCTATCTAAGTTTCCAGTTGGTTCGTCTGCAAGTATTAATTTCGGATTCATTATTAATGCTCTTGCTATTGCTACTCTTTGTTGTTGTCCTCCAGATAACTGTTTTGGTAAACTATTTCTTTTATCAACAAGTCCAACTGTCTTTAATAAATAATTTAAATTTTCTTCATATTCTTTTCTATCTTTTTTAGCCATAACTGCTGGTAGTATAATATTCTCTTCTACAGTTAAATTTGGTACAAGATTATAAAACTGAAATACAAATCCTATATTATCTCTACGAAATAAAGATTGTTGCTTATCATTAGCCTTATGTATGTTTTCTCCATTTATAAGTATAGTGCCTTCAGTTGGCGTATCTAATGCACCTATTTGATACAATAATGTTGATTTTCCAGAACCGCTTTCTCCCATAAGAGAAACAAATTCTCCCTCTTCAACTTTCAAATTAATATTTTTCAAAACCTCTATTGGCTCACCTAAATCTTCTGTAAATACCTTTCTTAATTCTTTTATTTCTAGCATAGCATTACTATTCATATTTAATCTCCTCTACAATATTCATATTTTTTATATGATTTCTCATACTCCTTTGTATTGCTAAAAGTATTATTGAAACTACAAGCAATAAAACTAATACACCACTTATTGTAAATCTAATATATATTGGTATTAATAAAATCTGCAAGGTATATTCTACTAATTTAGATATAATTACATAAAACGCTATTGATGCTATTGTAGAATTTATAAAAGAAAGCGTATTTTCAATTAAAATCATATTTTTTAATTGCTTTCTACTCATAGCAATTGAATATAATGTTGCAAACTCCTTTCTTCTTTCCATAAAGCTAACTGTCTGATTATTAATTATACCAATTAAAGCAAGCAAAACTACTACAGCAACTATAAATCCCATAAATTTCATATAATTTTCAGAATTATCTTTAACATTTTTTATATATCCATCTTTAGTAAATACATTTCCTGTTTGCCCATTAGAATAAATTCCTAATTCGTTAATAATAGTTTTTCTTGTTTCTTTTGCTTCTTTAGAATTATTATTATATAAATTTATAAAATATTTTGTATTTGTAAATCCCTTAAATATCAAGTCTTTTAACTCTTCTCCTAAATTAGAAGATATTATAATTGCGTTGTTATTTAGTTTAGATAAATCTGCAAATCCAACTATCTCTAAATTTATTGATGTATCTATTGTAAACTTTTCTTCTTTCTTTTGCCAATCTAAAACAATTATATCTCCTTGTTTTAGATTATATATTTTTTTATAGTAATCGCTAATTATTATTTGATATTTCTTAAGATTTTTACATAAACTTGCATCTACATTAAATGTATTACTATCTTTAAAAAGATTATCATAATCATTGCTATATATTAAGTGTATTTCATTAATTGTATGATTTGCTAAAACTATTTTATCATATTTATTATCACTAATATTAATGTCATACAATGCAGAAACACTTTTAACATTATCTAGCTTATAAAATTCATCTATTTTATCATATATTTCATATCCCATTTCTTCTACATATATGTCTGAATTAACAAGATTTTGCTTTGATTTCTCTGCAAATGACATGTAATTAAAGAATGAATAAATAACTAATGAAACACTAACTGTTACTATAAAAATAATATTAGTATTAACTTGCAAGCTACTATGTTTTAATGTATTAGTTGCCATTGTAATTACAGGATTTTTAATTTTTTCTAAAATAGTTATTAAATATTTACTAATTACAGGTACAATTAAAGCAATTGAAGCAAATACTGATATTATTCCAGATAAGCAATACCAATATGTTAGTTGATTATGCTTAATAATTGTAATTATACCAATTGCAAATAAAAATATCCCTAAAATTACTTTTCTTATTGAGTATCTATATTTACTAGTATGTTTATTAAATATACTATCTTTAATAGATAATTTAGATACTTTTATTAACTCAAATATTGATAATAAAATTTGGAATATGATAGTAACTAGTATAGTTATTAAACTAATTTTGCCTAAGTACTCTTTTATATCAAGCTTTTCACTTGAACCAAAGAAACTTAGCATTAAATCAGCCCATGATGATATTCCTTTAATTGCTACCATTCCAACTATTGCACCTAGCAAAGCAGGAATTATAGTATACATTAGCATTTCAGCAATAAGAATTCCAATTATTTGTCTTTTTGTTGCACCTATACTTCTAAATGTTCCTATTACTGATATTCTTTCATTTATTATTATTTTTACTATTGAATTTAAAGAAACATATATTACAGCAAATACCAATATCAATAATATAATAGATGGGTATAAAAATTTTTCAATCATTTTTGAAAGATCTTCATCATTTTGTTCAAATTTTATCCCATGTTCCATTTCATATTTGTCCATATTATCATTAACTTGCAAACTCTCTTTTTTTATTTCTCCAAAAAGCATAATATATGAAATTTCATCATCACCTTTAATTTGTAGATATGTTTTTTCATTTGTTATAATTCCAATTGGATTTAAATTTTGTAATGAATTTACAATATATTTAACTTTTAAAGTATTTTTCTTTCCGTTTCTACCATAATATTCAAACTCTTGATTTTTCTTTAATTTAAACTTATTTGCTATTTTAGACGTTATAATAGCTTCATTATCATTAAGCTCTACATCTTTTTCTTTACCTAAATTTATAATTTTGAATTTAACAGCTGTATCTAACTGCATTCCATCTAAAGCTGCAGATACATGATTTCCATCTGAATCCATCATGTATCCGAACTCTACCTCAGGCATACCCAGTATTTCAAAATCATTTTCAATATCTTTAACTACTTCATTTATAATCTTTTCTCCTGTAGAACTACTTATTATGTAATCAAACTTAGCTATATTTGAACCTGCATCAATCATCATTGTTATAAAAATAATTACTAGCGAAATAATTGCTACTAAAATTGATACAACAAATAACGATAACATTATAAGTGTTGTTCTTCCTACATTATCTCTCATGTTTCTGGTAATGTGTTTTAATAATACATTCATCATTTTTCTCGTATAATCAATTATATAGAAATATTAATCTATTTAATTGATTAATCCCTTT
>CAMJYG010000022.1 GCA_946409935.1 uncultured Clostridium sp.
TAAACAAGTTATTATTAGGAACAAAAAATAAATAATAAGATGTGTACAATATTTTGGTATTGTTAACAAGTTAGATGTACAGAACATTTTGATATTACGAAAAATATAAAGTATTAATAATAAGTTAATAGCTCTTTATTAAATAACAATTGACATAACGACAATTTGTCATAATTTGTTAAAACTCAGTATAATTTGTTAATAGCTGTCAAATCGCTCCCACGAATTCTCCCACGAGCTAAAAAAGATAATGGCTGAAATTAAGTTGTATGAACGAAAAGCTCAGAAATCTCAAATCTCAAAAACGGACTGGGTAGGGAGCCATTGAAATAGACTTTTGAGTACATATGCTCAAGGTCTATTTTTTTTTGCAAGTTGTATTTTCAAGGGTTTTAGCGTTTTACTAAATTTTCAAATGTACACAGATTTTGTTAAAAAGTCTCGGCGCTACTGTAACTTGACTGTAACCAATGAAATAGTGAAATGTGAAAACGTTGATATCTTACCGACTCCTAAAAAAAGTTTAAAACAATTAGAAAAAGAAAAAAATAATAAATTAAAAAATAGAATTAACTAATGATTGCAAAAACAATAAATTTATTCATTTGATACCTGCAAAAAGTGGCAAGTTTTTATAATGGATGAATAAAAACGAATATGGTCAAATAAAGATTTAACTATAAGTTAAGTCTTTGTTTTTTTGTAAAATAGAAATATAAAAATACTTATTATTTTTTTTATAAAAAGTATTGACAAAATATAATATGGTATGTATAATACATATGCAACGACTTAGTATACAAAATACAATAAGTAAAGGAGGAAACATGTAAATTAATAAAAAACATGTTATAGTAAGATGCCAGGATATGTTATACATTTAGCTGTTGGAAAAGTATATGAAGAAAACAATAAAATAAATAATAAAATGGAATTTGAAAAAGGAATAATTGCACCAGACTTGGCAAAAAATAAAGCAAAATCTCATTATGGAGTATATTCAAGTCAGCCAAATCTCAATGAATATATAAGACTAAATAGAAAATTTGATGAATATACAGAGGGATATTTCTTGCATTTACTTACAGATTATTTATTTTATAATAGATTCTTAACAAGATGGGATTCAAGTATTTATAATGATTATAATAAACTGAATCATACTTTAATTGAAAAATATGATATTTCAATACCAAAAGAAATACAACAAATTGTTAAATTCGAAAGTGGAAACACAGAAATTCTAAAAAGAGATAAGCTTTATAGGTTTATTGATTCTGTTGGAAAAATTGATTTAAGAACAATACTTTCAAAAGAAGATATTAATTTTGAGAAAGAATGTTGGCTAGAATTTTAAAAAATAATGAAAGAAGGATGATTTATGAAAATTAAGGGAAATTTATTAATATTCAGTGCAGATAATCAAGAAAGAGTTGATGTGAGAAAATTAAAAGAGAAAAAACTTCAAATTTTATTGGATGAAAATAATGAATTACCAAAGTTTGAAGTTAATAATCAAGAATATATAAAAAAATCAGCAGAAGATGAAATAGAAAAATTATTTGAAATATCCAATTTTTATATTGAACAATTATATACTTGGGGAGACCCAAATTATTATACCAATAAAGAAGAAATTATAATTACATATTTGGTAATAATTAATAAAAAAAATATAAACAATATTCCTAATAATTTAGTATTTTATGATTTATGCATCAAAGATGATGAAAAACTATCACTGCAAAATGTAATGTTAAGTAATGAAAAAAAAGAGATAAGATATAAAATTGAAACTGTTGCTAAACGAAAAAGGGAAAATATTGAGTATACCAATAAAATAGTTGGAAAATCAAGCATAAATGAATTAATAGCAATAATAATTCATACGGGTATAAAGAGATTAAGAAATAGAATTGAAAATACTAATATAGCCTTTAGTTTTTTAGATAAGGAATTTACTATTACAGAATTACAACAAATTTATGAGATAATACTAGATAAAAAACTAGTATCAGCAAATTTTAGAAAAAAAATAGAGCCGATGGTAAAAAAGACTGAAATAATTGTTAAAGACGCAGCATATAGACCATCTAATAAATATATATTTAATGAAGAGTTTCTAAAGAATTGGGTTTAAATATTAAAGAAATTGGTAGGAGAAAAATGGAAGAATTAATAATTGCTTCAGGAAATAAAGGAAAAATAAAAGATGTTCAAGAAATATTTGAAAAATATAAGGTTATCTCAATGCAAAGCATAGGAGTTGACATTGACGTAGAGGAAGATCAAGAAACATTTCAGGGAAATGCAATAAAGAAAGCAGAGGCTATTGCTAAATTACTTAATGGAAAAAAATGTATAGCAGATGATTCTGGAATAGAAATAGAATCTTTAAATGGTTTTCCAGGAGTATTCACTAAAAGATGGTTTGACGGAACTGACAGACAAAGAAATTTAAAAATAATAGAGAAATTAAAAGGCTTTTCAAAAGAAAATAGAAAAATAAGATTTACAACAGCAATTGCTTTGTCAGATGGAAAAGATACTATATGTGAAATATGTACTATAGATGGATTTGTTTCAGAAGAAGTCAGAGGAGAAAATGGATTTGGATTTGATGAAATATTTGAATTAGAAAATGGAAAAACTCTAGCTGAACTATCGCAAGAAGAAAAAAATGAAATAAGTGCAAGAAAAATAGCATTAGAAAAAATAAAAAAATTGTTAGAAAAGGAAATGGAAAGATAAATTAAGGAGTGATTAATATGGTAAATTATTTAGAAATTGGTGCAACAATATTTGGATTGATTCAAGGTGTATTAGTAATGTTAAATAAAAGAAGTAATTGGATTGCATATTCAATACAAATGATATTAATGATTTTGTTTTCATTATCAATGCACTTATATGGTGACGTGACTAATAGTGCAATATATTTAGTTTTAGGAATTATTGGTTTTATTATCTGGAATAAAAAAGATGAAAAAGATATAAAAAAATGTAGTACTAAAGAGAGAATAATCTACAGTATTATAATTGCTGTTTCAACTTGTGTAGTATTTTTTGCACTTAATAAAACAGATGATCCACTTCCATTATTAGATGCTTTCACAACAACATCAAGCTTTGTAGCAACATATTATATGATGACTAAAAAAATTGACACATGGATTATTTGGTTTATAAATGATATTTTCTATGCTATAGAATATTTTATTTTACCAGAACAAGCATTAAGTTTATTTTTCTTAAATATAGTTTGGACAATTATGGCTATTGTATCATATATAAATTGGAATAAGATAATGAAAGGAGAAAAATAAATATGAAAAGAATATATTTTGCAGGAAAATTTAAATTGGATAAAAATAAAAAGATACCATTATCAAAAAGATTAGAACAGGATTTTAGAGCAAAATTATTAGAAAATTCAGAAAAACTTACATATGCAGATGAGAATTTAAAATTAAACAATGGACATATATATAGCGGACCATTTTATTGTGAACAAGCTTCAAACGGTGATTTCACTTCTACTGATTGTAATGTAGTACTTAATGCAGAACATGAAGCGGTAAAAAATAGTGATGTATATTTTGCATTATTTGATCAAAAATTCTCAGTTGGAACAATCGTTGAACTTGATTGGGCAATTGAGATGGATAAAGAGATAATCATATTTTATGAAGAAGAAGAGTCAGAACATGATATAAAATCTGAATATTGGTTTGCAATTGCTAATGCTTTGTCAAAGAGCAATAAGGTAAAAGTTTTTAAGTTTAATGATATAAATGAAGTTGTAAATATTATAAAAGAAGGAGTGATTTTTAATGAAATACAAAGAGTTTGAATTAATAGGTTCATCTTTCAAATGCGACAAAAATTGCCCATATTGTACTGCTAAAATTACTAAATGGCCAGTGGTAGAAAACAAATTTGAACTATTAGAAGAAAGGCTAAAATACTTAAGAGATAATAATATTAATTTTAGATATTTTATTTTTTGTGGAAATGGAGAGCCATCTTTACTTGAATTTGATGATTTTAAAACAATAGTGGAAGCTACAAGAAATGTAAATATTTTTGAAGAAAAAAGACTACAATCATCTGGAAATATATTTTATGAAGACGAAAAATTAGACCTGATTAAAGATGACTTCATTGTTGAAATAACTAGAGTTTCTTTAGATTCAAATGAAGATATGAAAATTTTAGGATATAAGAGAGATTATATAAATACAGATAATTTCAAAAAAGCGAAAGTACGTTTAAATTATGTTTTAATGAAAAATAAAAGTTTTGAGGAATACCTTGAAGAAATAAAACAATATATAGAAAAATATCCTAATATTATAACAGTTAGTTTAAAGACACTAAATTTAAATACAAGAAAGGATGAAATTGATAATCCTTATTCACAATGGATTTTAGAAAATGCTTTAACTAAAGATGATACAGATAAAATAATAGAATTTATGAACTCTAATACTAATTTTGTAACAAGTGATGAAAAATTTTTTGATAGATTTGAATGGAAGTATAAAGGTGTACCAATAACATTTTATGCAAAAAAATTAGATTATGGATATTCAAATATAGTTTATTATGGTGGAGAATTGGTAGATTATCATTTAAATAGAATTAACATAGAAAAGGAAAAATAAATATGGTAGAACTAAGATTAGGTTTAATTAATAATGTTGAAAGGAAGTTTATTCCTACTAAAAAAGAATTTTTAGAAGAATATTTACAAAGTTTACAATACATAGAAGAATATGAATTGATTCAAACATATCAGGACAAAGTTAAATATCGTTGCTATAATGATCATAATAACTTTAAATATACTAGAAATATAAAGATGAAAGGTGTTACAGATGTTATAGAAATTGATAAAGAAACTTTTAATAATGTTTTAAAAGAAAATGATGATAAATGTATACGAAAAATTAGAAAATATTATTTAGATGGAAAATATGAAATAGATGTAGATTATTTTATAGAACCATTAGATATGATAATGGTTGAGGTTGAAACTGATTCAGCTACACTTGAAGATTATATTCCACCAAGAGGCTTTATAGAAGTTACAGGCAATGAAAAATATGAAAACATTGGGATTTTTAATGGTAGTATTATTTCAAATAATACTATTCTGGAAGGAACTGATGCTGTAGGGAAAACAACAACTATAACAGCGTTACTACAAGATGGAATCATTTGTCAAGATAGATGTATGGATGTAATTTCAGTAAATATGTTATTTGATATTCCTATGGAAATTCGAACAAGAAAATATCAAGAATACTTAAAAAGAATCAATAAAAAAATAATAATAATGATTAATACAGATAAGAAAGAATTAGAAAAAAGAATAAATAAGAGAAAATTACTAAGTGAATTTGATTCATTAGCTTATGAATACAATAAACTTTATATGGAAACATATGAATACATGAAATTGAATAATATGCTAGAAAATAAGATGTTTTTAGTTGATTGTACAGGATTAACAATTGATGAACAAGTAAAAGCTGTAAAAACTTACATATAGAGATAATAAATTAGTGAATCTAGAAATAATTATATAATAATAATTTAAAGTGAGGAAAATTGTATGAAAGAAAGAGATTTAACATTAAATGTTTTAGATTATAAACTAAATATAAGAGCAGCAGGAATAATAATTCATAATGGTAAGGTATTAGTACATAGAAATGTAAATAGTGACCATTATGCTTTAGTGGGGGGAAGAGTTGAAATAGGCGAGGATTCAGCAACAACACTAAAAAGAGAAATACAAGAAGAAATGGGCAAAGAAATAGAAATTACAGGTTATGTATCTACAATAGAAAATTTTTTCGAAATGAAGGGGGCAAAATTTCATGAGATAATGTTTGTCCACAAAGCTGAATTTAAACATTAAGAAGACAAGAAAATAGAATATACTATAAAAAATATTGAAGGTGACGAATATTTACAATATGAATGGATTGAAATTGCTAAAATAAATGAATATCCTATAGTGCCAAAGATTATAAAAGAAATTTTACAAGAGGGTAAATTTCCTGTTCATAGGATTAATAATGATTTACGATAATATATAAAAAAGTCAGAAAGCTGGTATAAAACTATACCAGCTTTCTGACTTTTTTATTATTAGTATATTTTTTTAGCCAATTATTTAAATCTTTTTGTTTCTTAAAAATTAACATTTTTTCACTAGGTACATTATCAAGTATTTGCAATACTTGTGGCCTCTTTTTTCTATTATAAGTAAGTACATATTTTATAAATGTAAAATTAAATCTTTCTTTGCAACCAGGTAATTCTGGTTTATCTTTATTAGAGTATTTTATAAGTCTTTTTAAAAATCCCCTTAAATGAGCAAAACTTGAATAATCTAGCCATATTACTAAGTCGGCTTTATCTAGTCTTTCCTTTAAGGTCTTGTTATAGTTTCCATCAATAATCCATTTTTCTTCTTTTGCTTTTGCTTCAATTATAGAATCTCTTTTATTTCTGTCAACTTCAACCCAATTAGCATTATAATTAATTGCATCTAAATGGATGGCAGGTATTTTTAATTCTTTGGAAAGAATAGTAGCCAAAGTACTTTTACCACTTCCAGAACCACCTATAATGGAGATTCTATTTGTTGGAATATCAATATAATATAGTTTTTCTCCGTTTTTTAATGTTTCTATATATTTAGCGCCAAATTTTTCATAATAGTTTTCTAAATCTGACTTTAAATACAATTTCTTAAAATTTCTTTTCCTTGCTTCTGCAATAATTGCATCATTTAAAATTTTTGAATAACCTTTTCCACGATATTCTTCTTTAACATACATAGTAGCATACCAAGGGAACAAGTCTTGTCTTTCTTCACCATCTTTTGGAAATATTGATATAAAACCGATTAAAATGTTATCTTCAAGTAAAATTAATTTACAATAATTAAAGTTTTTTAAATTTGATTTAATTTTTGAGATTTTCTTTTTGATTTTTAGATTGAATTCTTTTTTGGAGAGATTTTTTTCACCCCATTCTTTTTGCGTTAATATTGAAATTTCTTCAATATACTTGAGCTTTTCCTTTAAATTATAAATTTTCAACATAATACTTTAACTCCTTTAAATAATTATAAAACTCTGTTAAATTAAAACGTTAGAAGTATGTTAACATAAATTGACTAACTTGTCAAATTTTTTTATATGTTCGCTTTTATTTTTATTACAAATAATGTATAATATTTCAAAAAGAAGAATTATAAAATCAAAGGAGAGTAACATGGAATTTATCAAAGAAGATGAAAGAACTTATTTAAAAGATGCAAACGGAAAAGTAATAGCTGAAATTAAATTTAAAGAAATAGAAAACGGAATATTTGATATCTATCATACATTTGTAGACGAAAGTTTACGAGGAAAAGGAGTAGCGTCTAGTCTTGTTCAAGAAGTAGTAAAACAAATACAATCCAAAAATGGAAAGATAATAGCAAGTTGTTCTTATGCTAAAAAATGGCTTGAACATAATAAATTATAAAAATACTATAAAATTTGTGTTGAGATATTCTGATTTTTAGGGTAGAATATATATAAATTAATAATAAAGAGGTTAATATGATTAGAGAAAATTTAATAGAAGTTTTACATGAGATGGAAGAAGTTACAAAGTTATTTAAACTTGAACCATTTGATATTTATATAATGGGTGGAAGTGCCTGTATTTTAGGAGAATATACAAATAGAGCAACACTTGATATAGATTTTGTTGATTTAGGCTACCCTGCAAAATATGGAAAGGCATTTTCATTATTAAGAGATTATGATATGCTAGAATATCAAAGTACAATACTATCTCCATCTTATAAACAAAGAGCTGTTAAATTAGAAGAATTTAATTATATAAATGTATATATATTATCAAAAGAAGATGTTGTTATAAGTAAAATTATAAGATTAGCTGAAAAAGATATTGAAGATTTGAATCAAATTGTGCCAAAATGTGATAAAATATTATTAAATGATATTATAAATGAAATAATAGATAGAGATGATTTATTTGAAAGTAAGAAAAGTGAATTTGTAAAAAAATTAAAGATATTTAAGGAGAAGTACAATGTATAGAATTTTTTGTGAAAGTTATGAAAATTTCTTAAAAACATTTGAAGAAGAAAATTATAGGTTGAATATTGCAAAGCCATTTGAATTGATAACTAACATAGAAAAATATGAAAGAGAAAAAGCAATTAAGAGTGATTTATACAAAAATTTATGTAATTTGTTATATTATATGCAAAACAGTATAAATAGATTTCCTAAATTTAAAGCATTTTTATGGACATTAAAATCTAGAAATATTGTAGCTCAAAAATTTAATGATGAAAAAAGTGATGATTTAGAAGAACAAGCTAAATTAATTAATTCATTTTTAAAATTAGCATATTGGTATTAATATGGTATAAGACAGAAAGTTTTGTTAAAATAAGCGATATAAGCATTAGTAAAGGAGGTGATAACATGGATAAAATAGTAAGATGTGAAAAATGTGGTGCAATGGTTAAAGTGCTTATAGATTGTACATGTGATAATTGTGGTATTAAATGTTGCAATGAAAGAATGAAAGAAATTTCAGAAGAAGATGCAAAAAAATATTTAGAAAAAAAATAAATATACTATACTAAAAAGAGGGTTTCCTATTTATAGGACACCCTCTTTAATATATGCGTACAAAATTATATATTGAGTATTTTGCAAAATATTTATATTACAAATAATGTTATTATATTTTTTTCTATACAGAAGAAAACCTTTTGCAAAGCAAAGTTCTAATATTAGAATTTTAGATGTTACAATGGGATTGTAAGCAAAGGGGTGAGGAAATGATAGATAAAATCTGTACATTTTTAACCAGTAAAATAAGAAAAGAAATGCCTGAAATCGATGATGAAAAGGCGGAAGTAATATATTATGGCTTACAAAATATTGTTGGTGAAATACCTAAAATTTTTATAATGTTAGGAATTGCATATATACTAGGTGTTTTTCCATTGGCTTTATTTACATTTGCAGTGTTATTTCCGTATAAAGGTGCATCTGGAGGGTTTCATCTAAAAACACATATTGGTTGCATAATTGTAACAACTTTATTTTATTGCATTATACCATTTATTTCTCAATATATTATATTAAATGTAATTGTAAAATATATAATTGTTGCATGTATTTGGATATTCGGAATTATAATGATTAAACTATATGCGCCTGCAGATACAGAAGATGTTCCAATATTATTAAAAAAAGTTAGAAGAAAAAAGCAAATTATTTCTTATATTACATTTTCTTTAGGAATGTTAGCATCTGTGTTAATACAAGATAATACAATTTCTAATATATTAATACTTTCTAATTTCATGCAAACTATTTCAATAACTAAATTAGCATATAGATTAACTAAAAATAAATATGGTTATGAAGTATATGGAAATACTTCAGTAGAAAATGTTTAATACAAAATATGAGCCGGTAATATTTTGTGTTATAGAAGTTTTAACAAAAGAAGGGGGAATTGTTATGTTAAAGTTTTTAGCAAAAACAGCAGAAAAATATGCAAAAGCAACAAATACAGCATGCTTTGTAATTTTAGTATTCCATCAACCTAAAATGCCAGCTTCAATGATAACCAAAGATTAAAAATTGGTAAAAATAGAACGAATTAAATTATTTTTACCAAAAGATAACTTAAAAGTTATATACATACAATCCAAAAAAAATAACTGTTACTTTAATTTGTAACAGTTATTTTTTGGAAATAATTAACTTGTTTAATAATAAATTTCTAATTGTTGTTTAAAAAATTTATCTGATTTTGTTGTGTATAAATTAACATTATTTGTTTTCTTTATGATTTTTCTAACTTCCCATAAACCTAATCCTGTGTGGTTTTCTTTTTCAGAAACACCTTTTTCAAATATTTTTTCTGTATCTATATCTTTATTATTATATGTATTTTCAATAATAATTAATTGCCTAGAGTTTTTAGAGTCATTTCTAAAAGTTAAATCTATAATTTTTTCATCACATTCTGAGCTTGCTTCAATGGCGTTATCTAAAAGAATACCTAGAATTCTTGCAAATTCATATATTTTCATTTTTAATGTTGATAAATCTAAAAGAAATGTCATATTTACTTTTATATCTTTAGAATCTGCTTCATAATATTTTTTGGTAAGTAAATTGTATATCCCGTCATTATTAATTATTTCAGGATTTAATAAATATAAGTTGTTTACCCTTTGACAATCATCTTCTAATTGTAAATAATATTTTTTTAATCCTTTCATATCGTTAGTTCTAACATACCCACCAATTGTAGTAACTATGTTATCGAAATCATGTTTAAATCCTCTAACATTATCATGTAAAATATGTAAAGTATTATTATATTCTTCTGCACTTTCTAATTTTTGAGATGTAACAATAAGTGTAAAAAATTTTGTTAAACTATAGATACTTAAACCAAAATAGGC
This sequence comes from uncultured Clostridium sp., assembly GCA_946409935.1. Classification (GTDB taxonomy): domain Bacteria; phylum Bacillota; class Clostridia; order TANB77; family CAG-508; genus CAG-269. The sequence continues at coordinate 10,538 of CAMJYG010000022.1, forward strand.
AAGTAGAGTTAATGAACTTAAAAAGGTTATAAAAACAGGTAATTTATCTATATAGTAAAATGTTATTATAGATTGAACTATAAATGTTAATATACCAAATACAATATTTGCAATTATTATTAATTTGTTTTTATTATCAATATTTTCTATAAAATTAATTTTAAATCCTCTATTTTTTATAATAATAGATAATAAAAAAATGAAAATATAAATTATTATGATGTACAGTAATCTATAAATAAAAATATTTGTTAATTGTAAAGCATCAATATTTAATATTGTTAGATAAGGATTTAGAGCTAATGCACCAATAATACTAAAAATGATTCCTGCAAATACTATAGATAGACAGCTTTTTAAAAATGTTGTTTTAAATATAGAATTTGACATTATTATCATTATAAAGTAGTTTATTATAATATTAAGAGGATTATTAATAAAATAATTTGTAATTATAGATATAATTGACATTATTAAAACATAAATGAGTTTTTGCTTTTTAGAAGAGGTAATATTTAGAATTGAGATAGATAAGCTTATTATTAAAAAATTTTCGATAAAGCAAGCAGGTATGGTTAATATATTAACTAATCTTTCATTTGGTGTACTAATAGCAGTTAATATTTGATTAAAAATCTCCATAATTCTTTAGAACCTCCATAAAGTCTTTTTTATATTTAGGACCTATATAACAAACATCGCCATCTCTAAATGTAACAGTACCAGAAACAGGTTCAACATCTCTTATTTGACTTATATTGGCAATGTAAGATTTGTGACATCTGATATAATTTTTAGGTAATTTATCTTCAAATTTATTAAAAGAACTATATGTATCATAATCACGTGACGAAGTATGGAAAATGAGTTTCATCCCATCTCTTTTTATATATTGAATTTCAGATTCATCAACAAGTGTGTTTTTACTATCAATTTTTAGATATTTTTTTGTAGAACCTTTTATATCATCAAAAAGTCTAATAATAGTGTCTTCTAATCTGTCGTAGGTTACAGGCTTTGCTAAATAATCAAAAGTTTTATATTTATATGCAACCATAGCATATTCCAAATGAGCTGTATTAAAAATAATGTATGTATTTTTCTTTTTTTCTCTGATTTTTTGAGCTAATTCTAAACCGCTTTTATTACATTTTAAATTGATATCTAAAATAACAACATCAACGCAATTATTTTGGGCATAATTTAAAACTTCTTCTGGATCATCTGATTTAAAACCAACAGAAGCTTCAAAATTATTTTTTGTGAATATAGTTTCTAACATTTTTTCTAATCTGTCTAGTATATTTAAATTATCATCACAAATAACAAAGTTTAACATCTATTAATACAATCTCCTTTTAGTAATAAAATACAAAAAATAAGGAAAATAAGGATTGACAAAATTAATCAAATTACCTTATTTTTCCATTTGTAATAACAATATAATCTAAAAAAAGCATATTGTCAATAGAAAATTTACAAAATTATCCAAATTTCTTATTAATAATACTATTTACAATATAGAATAATATGGTAAAATAGTATAAGAAATTAAACGTTATTAGATAAAATACATTAAAAATATTTTATGTGAAGTGAATTATTGATTATTCAAAAAGTATAAAATATGATATACCATTTATAATAAATCTAATACATATACAGATGGAGAAGCAAAAATTAATTAGATGTTAAAAAATATTGAGATGGAAAAATAGATAATATATAGATATATTATCTCAAAAAAATTTATCAGTGGAGATGGAAAAATATTATGAGTGCCTTAAAAAAATATATTGAAGAATTAAAAGAGAATATTGCGAAAAAGGGGGATATTTCAGAAATAGAAATAATAAGATATATTTATATTAACTTGGGGAGAAAAATGAATTTTGACTTGAATTTTACTTTTGGAAATGCTAAACAGAAGAAAATGATTGCTAGATCAAGATTTAATGAAGAAGAATTAAATAGAGCATTCAAGAAAAGAACGATCATTTGTGAAAGCTTAGCCTTAATATTTAAAATGATATTAGCTGAATTTGGAATAAAAGCTGATACAGAGCAGGAGACCAATTATGGGCAATTTAAACATACATATAATGTGATTACATTAGCAGATGGAAGAAGAGTTAAATTTGATTTAGAGGAAGATTTAGAATTTATTCAAACTGGTTCAAAAACAAAATTTTTTGGAATAATAGAAGATGATAGTAATCTTTCACAAGGACAAATATTAGTTTCTGAGGATGAATTAAAAGAAATAGATAAAACAACAGCTGAGTATATTCCATGGGGGTTTTACTTTGACGATATGGTACATTTATTAAAGTTTGCAACAAAAAAAATGCATATAGAAGAGAAATTAATAAATGTCTTGGATAACTTAGATGTATATGTTAGAGATAGAAAAATGGGATATAGAGAAAGAATTTATTATCATAATAGAGTTATTCATGAAGTTTTTAACGAAAAAGAATTAAATAAAATACACCAAATTGATTGTTACAAAATGATTGATGGTGAAAAACATTTTGTTTCTTGTGTAATTTTAGATAGAACCAAAGAAGAGAATATGGTATTTTTGTATTCAGATAAAACTGGTAGGTATGAAGAGATTAAATTGCAAGACCTTGCTAGAGAGGTAAAAAATGGATTAGTTGTGATGCAAGGAATACGAGGATTGCGAAAATACTTAACAGGAGAAAACATACAAAACATACAAACTATACAAGATAAAATGGATGAAAATAAGAGGGTAATTAGAGAGACATTCAGCTTCTCTGGAGATGATGATGGACCCAATAGATAGAAAATACAAAGAATTATATAAATATGAAAAAATATATATCAGATGAGAGAGCGTAAGCTCTTTTTTTATACGATAGGAAATATTGTATAAAAATATTAAAGTAATAAATCTTATTACCTTTCATAAGATTAATAGAGATTAAATAAAGTTTTATATAATTCGAAAGGAATGATGGTAGTTTGAATAAAAATACAAAGAAAATTGTAATCATGATTTTAATAATATTTATTTTTACGCTAAGTGTAGTATCAATGAAATATGTAAATACAGAAATTTCAACCAATGCACAAGCAAGCAATAATAAAAAAATTGGATGGGGAATAAAAAGAAATAAAAATCATGAACAGCCAGATGTTGGAAGTAACAATAAAAAAGTATTAGAAGAAAATGAAGGAATATGTTTAGGAAATAAAGAAAAAAAATACATTTATTTAACTTTTGATGAAGGTTATGAAGCAGGATACACACCCAAAATACTTGACACATTAAAAGACAATAATGTAAAAGCAACTTTTTTTATTACAGCACACTATGTAAATACTAAACCAGAATTAGTACAAAGGATGATTGAAGAAGGACATATAGTAGGTAATCATACACCTAGCTACTTAATGTCCGTAAATCAAGCTTAAAAAATAATTGGCAAATTTCGTTGTTGAACTGCGTTCGATAATCCTTTGACGTACAAACGTACGCTTACGGTTGTCTCACTTGTTCGCCTAGAAATTTATCCAATTCTTTTTCAAGCATTAGTTAGGTTAAATATTATTTTATATATTTGAGAGAAATAGTCTATTATAGTGATTTGAATTTACTTTTACACTGCAATTTATGAATTTTACAGTGTGAAAGTAAATTTTTTGGGTTAAATTTCAGATTCTATAAGAAGTTTATTTGACAAGAGTATAGAATAAAGTATAGGATAAATTATAGAATAAAGTATAGAATAAAATATAGAATAATTATAAAATTTTAGAGATAAATAGCTATTCCTGACCATTTTTTGTATATATATGCTTAAAAATGGTCGGGAAACTTGACTTTTCTATAAAAAAAGTATATATTTAATTTGAGGTGATAATATGCCAAAAATATATAAAAGAGAAGAATATTTAAAGAAGATTCGTGGATTTTACGATGATGATATGATAAAAGTAATTTCAGGAATAAGAAGATGTGGAAAATCATTCTTTTTAAAATCAATAATGCAAGAATTAATTGAAAAAGGTGTTAAAGAAAAAGATATTATATATATTCAACTAGATAAAAAAGGATATAAACATATAAAAACTCCTGAACAATTAGAAAAAATAATAGATGAACAAATAAAAGACAATGATTTTAAATATTTATTTGTTGATGAGATACAAAACGTTAAAAATTTCGAACCATTAATCAATTCATACAGAGAAGAAGAAAATATGTCTATATTTATTACTGGTTCAAATTCATATTTACTTAGTGGCGAGTTAATAACCAAATTAACAGGAAGATTTATTGAAATAGAAATGTTACCACTTTCTTTTTATGAATATGTAGATATGAAAAAATTCTTAGATAAAGAAGTAAATAATAATATATACTTAGAGTTTGAGGAATATATAAGAAGTGGTGGATTTCCAAAATCATTGTATTACGATAAACTTGAGGAAAAAACAAAATATACTTCAAGCGTAATAAATCAAATTTTTGAAAAAGATATAAAGACAAGCAATAGAATTAATGATAAAGATTTATTTGAACAAGTAGAAAAATTTGTTGTTAATAATTTTGGAAAAGTAATTTCAGTACAAAGTATTTGTAACTATTTCAAAGGTGAACTAAAAATAAATACGGATAGAAGAACAATTAAGAGATATTTAGATATACTACAAAAGGCTAAAATTCTATATCCATGTGAATTATTTGATATAAAATCAAAGTCAGTAATGAAAGGTGATAAAAAATATTATTTAGCAGATTTAAGTATATATTATGCTCTTAACACAGATGCTAGAATAAATTATGGTCCTGTATTAGAAAATGTTTTGCATAATTATTTATTAAGTAAAGATTATTCTTTAAGTGTAGGAAAAATAGGAAAATTTGAATGTGATTTTATTGCACGAAAAGGAATTGAAGATTATTTTTATATTCAAGTTTCAAAAAATATAGACGATGAAAAAACAGAAGAGAGAGAATATAGACCATTTTATAAAATTGAAGATATGTATCCAAGATTCTTATTTGTATTGGATATGGTATTACAAAAAAATGTTAACGGTGTAAGAAATGTAAATATTGTAGATTTTATATATAATAATTTAGAATTAATTTCAAACCCATAAATATAAGATTTATAGTAATATTTATAAAAAAAATTATGAATAAAATAAAAATGTTATTCAAAGGAAATGGTATAAAAAATGCTTCCGAAAAAAATAAAAAGAAAAGGAAAATATGATATGGAAAAAAATAGAAACTGTTTACTTGACATATGTGTAATAATTATTGGATTTGTAGCATTAATTCTTGGTTATTTTTTTTCCTCAGGAGTAGATGGATGGATATATAAATTTAAGGAAAAGGAAATAGAAAACGAAGCTATACAGATTGCTAGAGTAGAAATTAAAGAAAAATATCCTGAAAGAAATTTTGAAATAATTAGAGCCTCAATTGCACCACATCATAACGGAGGTTTCGACTTATTCCCCGAACCTGATGTTACTAGGGTTTTCGTTCGTTTGAAAGAAAAAGATATTGAATATGCAGTACATGTTGATTACTGCAATAAAAAACTTGGATATGATAATATTCAAGAGGTATCTGAAGTTAGAAATGAAGCTGAACGAATTGCTATAAAAAAATTAAAAGAAAAATATCCTGAAAGAAAATTTGATATAATAGAAATAAAAGCTAAAGTCTATAATCCTTGGGAGATTGGTGATGATCACGTACTTGTACGTGTGAAAGAAAATAATGAAGAACATATTGTTATTGTGAATTGTGCTAAAGATTTATGGAATCGAAAACGAAAAGAAGAAATTGTGGATGATATTCAAGCAAATGAAATAATAGATGCAATTAAAGAAAAATTAAATGAAATAATAAAAATAGATTCAGATTCTATCCAATATGATGTATGGAATTATAGAAATAATAGTCAATCTGATAGATATCATTGTTTTTATGAAAAATTTGACGGCGATATAATGGATCTTTTAACAAGAGAAGTATCTAATTATGATGGAAGGCTGTATATATGTATAATGCATCACAATGGAAAAGAACAGTTTAAGATTGACCAAAAAAATAATGAATTTATGAAATTATTTGATAGAGTAAGTGTGATTAATTATAAGTTTACTCAACCTTCTTATGATGAAAATGTTATTGAATTATTAGATATGAGAGACATCGTGTTTGGTGGTTATTATGTTACAGCATACAAAGAAGAAGAAAAAGAGATATTTAATTCTTTTTACTTGTATAATAAGGAATCTCAAAAATTTGAAGATATTTTAAGATAATAATATAATATTTTCAAAATTTATTCAAAAATCATTCATTGACTATCTAATTAAAAGGTAGTATTATCATAGATATGAAAATATTTATCAAACGAGAGAGCTAGAGATGGCTCTCTTTTTTTAGCATAAAAACACAAAAGTAATAATTCTTTTTTCTTTTCATAGAATTAGAAAAAAGAAAAGATGAGGAGAGATTAGTCATGAAGAATGAAGCAAGATTGAATGTTAGCATTGAATATGGAAAAGAAAGTGTAAAACAAATAATTTTGAAATTGTTAAAAGAAGAATACATAAATTATATAATTACAAATGAAAAATAAAAGTCTATTTAGAGCTGACATATTTATAATTATACGGTACAATTTAGTTATGCTATAAATAGGCTATTTGCTCTCAAGGAAGGAGAGTGAATTATGAGTAGAGTAAATAGTTATAGAAGTATTAGAGTTGCAAAATATATAAGGCTTTCTCGTGATGATGGTGATGATAGGGAGAGCGAAAGTGTTGAAAATCAAAGAGATATTATTGATAATTATATTTCAGGACATGAAGAATTAATAGATAGCGAAGAATATGTTGATGATGGCTTTACGGGAACAAATTTTAATAGACCAGGATTTCAAAAAATGTTAAAAGACATTGAAAATGGAAAAATAGATTGCATAATTACAAAAGATTTATCAAGATTTGGAAGAGATCATATAGATACCGGCTACTATTTAGAAAGATATTTACCAGCAAAAACAATCAGATATATTGCAATAGGAGACAATGTAGATACATCAAAGCCAGATGGTTTGCAGTTTTTAACATTTAAACTAAGCTTTAATGATTATTATGCACAAGACATTTCTAACAAAATAAAAAGTGTTAAACAAAGAAAAATAGAAAAAGGAGAATATCAAGCTGGAATTCCGCCCTATGGCTATAAAAAAAATAGTGAAATAAAAAATCATTTAATACCAGATGAATATAGTTCTGAGATTGTAAAAGAAATATTTGATATGTATGTTAATAAGGGAATGTCGACAATAAAAATTGCAGATGAATTAAATAGGAGAGAAATTTTGCCACCAGCAGTGTATTTAAAAATTCCAACATATATGAAGAAAAAAAGTGTAAATCCAAATGGAAAATATGTGTGGCTTAGGGCTCAAATAGGAAAAATTTTAAGAAACGAAGTTTATCTTCGGAAGTGTAGTTGGAAGAAAGTTTCAAAAAGTAAGTCATAAAATTGCAAAAGTTAGATGTACCAAAAAAGAAGAGCATATTGTTTTAGAAAATATGCATGAACCAATTATAGATATTGAAACATGGAATAAAGCACAAGACAAATTAAATGGTTATACAAAAGTACGAGATAGAAAATATGACCATGAATTAAAAGGTTTAGTATATTGTGGAGAATGTGGGAATAAAGCAACATTAAGATGTAGAGAAGAAAAAAGAAAAGATGGAAGCGTGTGGAGGGCTACTTATTTTATTTGCTCTAAAAGAAATAATTATAGTGGGCTTTGCGACTGTAAGCAAATATCAGCTAATTTGATAGAAGAAGAAGTAAAACAACAAGTAAAAAATGAATTAGAGAAAATAAATTTAACAGAAGATGAAATAAAACAAGTTTATGAAGAAGCTAAGCAACAAGCAAAATCAAAAGAAAATATATTGAAGACTTCTTTGAAAAATTTGAAAGAAGAATTAAAGCAAGTAGAGCAAAACATTGAAGAAATATATCAAGACAAAATAAATAGAGTTATACAGATAGAAGATTTCAAGGTGATTTACGAAAAAATACAAAAGCAGAGAGACAAAATTTTAAAAGAAATTAAACAAAGGGAAAACACTTTAAAGCAAAACAACGAACAAAGCCCAAAAATAGATCTTGAAAAAATAAAACAAATAGCAGATGAGTTCTTAAAAATGGAAAGGCCTAATAAAATTATTTTAGAACAACTAATTGAAAAAATAGAATTTGATAAAGAAAAAAATATAAAAATCAAACTAACTTTTGAAAATCCAGCTGTAGCTAATAAACAATATAATTAACAACAAATTATTTTTTTTGACATTAAGCACCTAGGCAACCATACTGTTAATCATAAAAGTATGCCAGATTTAACACAAGAACAAATCAGAAAAGAAATTATGGATTTACATCACGTAATATATGAAAAATTTGGTTATGAGATGAAATATTTAAGACCTCCAAAAGGGGAATTTAGTATAGATACTTTGAAATATACAAATTCACTTGGATACAAAACCGTTATGTGGTCGTTTGCGTATGAGGATTGGAATGAAGATAACCAGCCAAGTGAAACCTCAAGTAAAGAAAAAATTATTACAAATCTTCACAATGGTGAAATAATGCTTTTACATGGAAATTCTAAAACTAACACTAATATTTTAGAAGGTATTATAAAAGAAATAAAGAGTTTGGGATATGAATTTAAATCATTAGATGAGTTTGAAAAATAATTACAATTTTGGCTGTGTCAAACTTTGCTCGAATATGTAAGAGAAAGGATTTGAAGTTCTTATGAGAAATAAAAAAAGTAGAAATTATACCAAAATAGATAAAATGTTAGAAATACCAAAAGAAGTGTGCTCAAATGTTCCTAAAATTATAATTACTGGATTTGAAGAGATGATAATAGAAAATTTCAAAGGAATACTAGAATACGAGGAATTTTATGTAAGAGTTAATACATATATTGGTATTATTAATATAAATGGATATAATTTAAATTTAGAAAATATGACAAATGATGATATTAAAGTTACAGGGAAAATAGAAAGTTTTGATATTGAAAGAACAATTGATGAAAGAGATGAATAGGTACCTCAAGGAGGAGTAGTAGAAGGTTGAAAACAAAATTTAATCCTTTTCCAACCGGATTTGTGCCTTGAGAAAGGAATGTGATTAAAGATGTTAATCAAAATATTGCTTAGTTATATATTAGGTTATGTAACTGTAACAATTGAAGGATATTATATAGAAAGATTTATAAATATATGTAAAAATAAAAAAATAGCAATATGGAATTTAAAACGAAATAAAGAAGTTAGTTTAACTTTTAGAACACAGGTAAAAGAATTTAAAAATGTTTGTAAAATAGCAAAAAAGGTACAATGTAAAATAAGAATAGAAAACAAAAAAGGACTTCCATTTTTCTTAAATAAATATAAAAAAAGAAAAATATTTGCAGTATTACTGGTTTTAATTGCCTTTTTGGTAATTTTTTCCTCAAATTTTGTATGGAATGTGGATATAAGAGAAGAAAATGGAAGAAAACTTGAAAATATAGAGATGGACATTGAGCAAGCAGGTTTGAAAATAGGTGAATTAAAATCTAATATTAAATCAAAAGAAATAATAAATAAGATACGTTTACAAAGAAATGATATTGCATGGATGGGAATTGAATTAAAAGGAACAAATGCTATAGTAAAAATTGTAAAGGCAGATGAAAAGCCAGAAATTATTGATGAAAATGAATATTGCAATGTTATTTCAGATAAAGTAGGAGTAATAACGAAAATAAATTGTCAAACTGGAACAGCTAATATGAAAGTGGGAGACATAGTAAAAATAGGGGATGTTTTAATAAATGGATGGATGGAAGGAAAATATACGGGAATAAGATATGTACATGCAAAAGGCGATATTCAAGCAAAAGTTTGGCATACAGAATTTACAAATATAAAGTATGAAACAATTCAAAAAAATGAAACAGGAAATTGTGAAAATAAATATTCTTTAAAAATATATAATTTTAAAATAAATTTTTATAAAAGTCTTTCAAAATTTAAAATTTATGATACAATAGAAACTGAAAATAAATTTAAAATTTTTTCAGATTTTTATTTGCCAATTTCCGTAGTAAAAACAACCAATAAAGAAATTGAAGAAGTTAAGCAAAAATATGAATTAGAAGAAGCTAAAAACATAGGGATAAAACAATTAGAAGAAAAATTAGAAAACGAAATTGAAAATAAAGAATCTATAGTTAGTAAAAATATTAATACTTATGAAAAAGAAGATGGTGTAGACATCTATGTAACATATGAAGTATTAGAAAATATAGGGACTAATGAGAAAATTGTATTTTAAGGTATAAATTTTAATTTATACCTAGAAAGGAATGAGAGAAATAATGGAAGAAAAAAGCCTACGAATAACAGGAGCAGATAAAAAATTTTTTAGTAAAATAACAAATACATTAACAAAAATGTTAATACCAACTAAAATTGGAATTAATGGAATGTTAATTTCAATGAAAAGAAATAGCCTGTTAAAAGCTTTTGAAAATTATGAATCAGAAGATAATAATTATAATAAAGATGAACTAGAAAAAAAATACGATTCTGCTTATGAATCATATTTAGAATCTCTTGATAAATATGTAATGGATTCTATTTATAAAAAAGTGAGAAATAATACAGCTTCAGAATTCGAAAAAAATGCTTTAGCAAAATATTATGAAGTAACTAGCTTAAAAGAAAGCGAATATATAGAATATAAATACAGAAAACAAAAATACTTAATAGAGCTAGATTATGAAGGGGTAAAGCTTGGAAGTAAAGAGAAAATTATAGAAAAATATAATAGATTTTTCATATCAAAAATGGATTCATTATATAAAGCTATTTTAAGAAATTATTCTATAAAAGTAGCCGATAACACAAATGTTTATGATACCGCAAAAGAATGGATATACACAAAAATATTTTACACATTAGAAGATTATATTCAAAATATATTAGCATTAAAAATAGAAAACAAATATGATGAAAATTTAAAAAATATAATCTCAGAATATGAAAAATTTGAAACTTATACAGTAGGAAAATTAGATACAAGAGATAGCATTGAAAAAAATATGGTTTTACTAGGAATAAGCAGAAAATTATTTACACATAGCTTACCATTAATTGTTGCAGAACAATGTTATGAGAAATTATTAAAAGATGCAAGAATACTAGTCCAAGATACGAAGATAGCTGTAAAAAGGGAAAAAGCATATTTAATGTTAATTAATTTAATTGAAGATTATAATATTAAGCTTTTATCTACAAAAGTATATTGGGAAACTGCAAAAGAAAGAGATGAATATAAAAAATTCTGGAATTCTTATAAAGAAATTTCAAAATTAAAAGAAACAGATTTTATTGAATATATAAGAAAAAAAGAAATTTTATTTATAAAAAATGATATGAAAAAATTAAAAAATCAAAAAACAGATTATTCAAGAATTATAACATATTATAAAAGAAAATTGGTTGATTATGGTGAATTAAAGCAAATAAAAAACTCATATACCTCAAAAGGAAAATATATAAAAATCAAAGAAGCGGCATAAAATCTTTGAAGGGATTGAAATTATAATGTATGAAATAATTTATGTAGATATAGATGAAAAAGAAGAATATAAAGAAATTGTTGAAAGAGTATTAACACAATGTTATAAAGAAGAAAAAATAGAAGAATCCAAATTATCTGTAACAGTTACATTAACTACTCCAAATTATATACATGAAATTAATAATCAATACAGAAATGTAGATAAAGCAACAGATGTATTATCATTTCCTATGTTTGAAAAAGAAGAGTTAGAATTGAAAATAAAAAATAAAGATTTTGAACATGAGGATATTTTAGGAGATATAATTATTTCCATAGAAAAAGTAGAAGAACAAGCTAAAGAATATGGTCATAGTTTTGAAAGAGAATTAAGTTATATGTTAGTTCATGGTTTTTATCATTTGATGGGTTATGACCATATAAAAGAAGAAGACAAAAAAGTTATGAGACCTAAAGAAGAAAAAGTTTTAGGGCTATTAAATATTACTAGAGAATAATAAAAGTCTCAGAATTCGATATTTAGATATATGTTATAGTTCAGTAACTTAAAATTCCGTTGTCCTGCTTAACGTGATTAATTATAAGAAAAAATAAAAAAAGGAGATGGTATTAAATATGAAAGGAAAAAGGGAAAAAGAAAAAGGAAAAGGTGGAACAAAAAAAATAATTGCATTACTTGTTGTTCTTATTGTAATAGCAGGAGGAGTATTGGCATTTAAAATGATTCAGGACAAGCCTGAGGAAGAAACTGTAGCTGAAGAAAAAAGTGAAGAAGTGACAGAAGCAAAGGTTGAAGAAAAAAAAGTACAAATCTATCAAGGAGATGATAGGCCAATTGCTGTAATGATTGATAATCATAGTGATGCATGGCCACAAGCAGGATTACAAAAAGCATATATGATATATGAAATAATTGTTGAAGGTTCTGAAACAAGATTAATGGCTTTATTTAAAGGAGTAGATGTAGAAAAAATAGGCCCTGTAAGAAGTGCAAGACATTATTTTCTAGATTATTCTATGGAAAATGATGCTATTTATACTCATTTTGGACAAAGCCCTCAGGCTGAAAGTGATTTAGCAACATACAGAATTAATGATATTAATGGAATAGTAGAAGATGGGACAACCTTCTGGAGAGTTAAAGATAAATCTGCTCCACATAATGCTGTAACAAGTACAAAAAAATTATTAGAGTCAGCAAATAAGAAAAAATATAGAATGACATCAACTGCTAAAAGCGTTTTAAATTATTCAGCTGATGAAATTGATTTACAAGAAGCACAAAAAGCCACAACAGTTACTGTTCCACATTCACAACTTCAAACTGTAAAATATGTTTATGATGAAAAAGCAAAAGTTTATAAAAGATTTGCAAGAGGAAAAGAGCAAAAAGACTGGGACTCAAAAGATACAATAACAACAAAAAATATAATAATTACATTCTGCGATAACTATACATTGGCAGATAGTGAAAATAAAGGAAGACAAGGTTTGAAAAATATAGGAACATTTGATGGATACTATATTACAAACGGAAATGCTATAAAAATAAAATGTATTAAAAAAGATAGAGATGAACAAACAATATATCAAGACTTACAAGGAAATGAGATAAAAGTAAATGATGGAAATACTTTTGTTAATATTTGCCCTGTTTCTGCTAAAGTTATTATAGAAGGTGAAGGAGAAAGCGAATAAAAAGAGCTTCGCTCTATGCGTTGTACAGAAGTCTTCTAAACGAGGATTTCGCATTTGGACATATTTGAGCCCTAGAAAGGAAGGAAAGTAAACATGAATGTTTATGATACTGTAAATAAATTAGCTCAAGAAATAAGACAGTCAGAAGAATATATGAATTATAAGATGGCTAAACAAACTCTAAATTTAAATCAAAATTTAAAACAAAAGATTTCTGAATTTGAAAAAATTAGATATGAAGTGCAATTACAAGCAATGCAAACAGGAAAACAAGATGAAGAAAAATATAAAAAAATGCAGGAATTATATATAGAATTAATTGAAGATGATGGTGCAAGAAAATATTTTGATGCTGAAACAAAATTTAATGTTATGATAGCAGATGTAAATAAAATAATTGGTGAAGCGGTTAGGGAAGTAATATAATTTGTTGTTACAGTTCACGGCTGTTTATAATCTAATATATAAATGTTAATATATAAATATTTTTCAAAAAATCTCGGCTGCATTACATATTCAAGAAATTCTAATTTAATAAAATGAGCCTCTTTCATGTTAAAAATCTTGCAGATTTTTCCATGAACATCCCTCATTTTATTAAAATAAGAATTTCTAATAATATTCCATTTGCATTCGATTTATTTTCAAAATATTTATATATTAACATTTAAGAATGAAAGCATGACTGTAACAACTTGCAAATATTGCATAAAAAAGTATTAAATTATAAGTGGAATTGTATGTAGCTTTTAAGTTATAATTGTTATTTGGTAATAGATTTATTGATAGAATAGTGAAAGGAATTTAGTTTAAAAAATAATTGGCAAATTTCGTCGTTTAACTGCACTGCGAAGGTTATCGACGTACAAAAAGTACGCCTCAAGCTTTCTTGCTTGTTAGCCTAGACATTTATCCAATTCTTTTTCAAACTTTATTTATGCATTCAAAGCGAAACATGAAAGGAAGAAAGTTAAAAATGGAATTTATAATTATAACAATTATAACAATAATACTAATAATAATTTTAAAATTTATATTTGATTACAATATGAAAATACTTAGAAAAATAGGAAAAGATGATGAGCTTGATGAAATAGCAAAAAAATATCCAAGTAATATTGAAATGTGTAAAGATTATTTAAAAATATTGAAAAATGAAAAAGTAAAAATAGAAGAAAATAAAGAGTCAGAGGCAAGTTTATATATTGCTATTACGGATAAAATTTCTATTGCAAATATTTCTAATACATATACTAGAATACAAACTATTGCACATGAATGTTTACATTCAATACAAGAAAGAAAAATACTCTTGTTTAATTTTGTTTTTTCTAATATATTTATTATATATCATTTTGTAATCTGTGTGCTAGCATTATTTCAATTATTACCCAATAAGCTAATGTTTCTTAGCATATTTCTTATATTAGGTTTTACATATTATATGGTAAGAGCATATTTAGAAAATGATGCAATGATTAAAGCAAGATATCTGGCAAAAGAATATTTACAAGATAAAAATATTTCATCTAAAGACGAAATAGATAAATTGGTAGCAGGATTTGATAAAATAAACAATATAGGAATAAGATGTATAAATTATAATTTATTTTTGGGGGTTATGATTAAACTTTTATTTTTTTTAGTGATTTGTATAATTAGATGAAACTAAATTATGAATTATATAAGAGTATTGATTAATATGTTTGTAAAAAAAGTGAAAAGGTTGAAAAATAATTAGAATTTTGACTGCGTTATATTATATTTAAAACGCGGTTACATACACAAAGTATGCGCCCTTGCCTTTTAAATATAATATGCCTTGTCAAAATTTAATTCTTTTCCAACCAGATTTGTGCATTAATAAAGGAATGGTACTAAAAAATGAAAAAAAATAGAAAATTTATCCTTAAGATATATACTTAAAGATAAAGCTTAATGGAAAAAAGCAAGAAAACAACTGTATTTGAATACCATTTTCAATACAGTTATTTTTTTAGTTTTTTATTAAATTTATTTTTTATAAATTTCTTTATAAGTCTTGACAACGGCGTTTTTTATTGGTAAATTATTTATAGAAAATTTATCTTTAAGTATATATCTTAAAGATAAATTACACATTACTATTTTAAGATAATATTACAGTTTATTAACAAAATAATAGTAAAAATAAAGGGAGGAAAACAAGAGATGAAAAAAAGTTTAAAAGAAACGAAAGGTATTACTCTTATAGCATTAGTTATAACTATAGTGGTTTTATTAATACTTGCAGGAGTAACAATTGCGACATTAACTGGAGAAAACCGGAATATTGAGTCAAGCACAAAATGCTAAAAAATTAACAGAAAATGCAGCAGCAGAAGAAAAAGTAAAAGTAGAGGTTATGGGAAGCTATGGCACAAATGGTAATTTAGAGTTATCAAAATTAGTTGAAAATTTAGGACATGTAGGAACTGTAACAAAAGCAACATTTCCAGTAGAAGTAACAGTAGATGGAAAATCATTTACAATAAATGATACCGGATTAGTAGAACAATCAGGACCTCGAATTAATACAAGTAATTTAAAAGTAACAACAGTAGCAGACAAAGAAACAGAAGTAACAACAACATCAACAAATAAGCCAAAAGAAGGAACACCATTAGAAATAAGTTTTGATGTAAGCATAAGTGAAGGAACAATAACAGCAGTAGACAAAGGTACATTAATAGATAGAAAAGTAACATATGATACAGATGGAACAGAAACAGAAGTAACGTTTACATTTGCATTATCAGGAGTAGATAACAGTACACCAAATAAAGTAACAATAAATAATTTAAATAGTTATTATAAAATTACATTGTATGGAAAACAAATACAATTAAACGAAGGAAATTCAATAGTAGTAAAAGGTAGTAATACAATTGACGATAATTGGAAATTGTTTTATATAGATGATGATGATAATAATACAAATACAACAGAATATGTCCATTTAATTTATGGAGATTATTATCCTGCAAATGTTCAAACTGAAATAACTAGTGGTACTAATTCAACTATTTTTGCTCCCGCTTATTCTAGTACAACAAGAACAGATGAAGAAAAATATTATTTAGTAAATAGTAATACTAGTAGATTAGTTTTACTAAGATATTTAAAAAATAATTCATCTTATAGTGAATCAATGTTGGATAATTGTATGCCTACAGGAAATTATAAGAGTTGGACAGATTTGATGTCTGCATTGAAGAAAAATAATATGGTACTTAAAGACATAAATATAATGGTTCAAGGAGCTCCTAACTTAACTATGTGGGTTAATAGTTGGAATGAACAGGGATATTCTACTATTGGGATTAAGAAAAATACGGGAGGATATTCTATTGAACCTGTAGGGGAATGGGATTACTGTGAGTATACGCAGGACGCTAAGCTTTATTTTGGGAATACTCAGGGTGGAAGTGATGCTTTATATTTTCCGCGTAAAGGTTTAGCAGGAAGGTGCTGGGGAAATTGGTTTGCGTCACCAAGTTCTTATTCAAATAAACATTTATGTTTTGCGATGTGTATTGGAATGATTGGGAGTTATGGAGCTCCGACTATTGGCAATACATATAATTACGATGCGTACTGTGCAAGACCCGTAATTTCGATTCCTAAGGAGGATTTTATAAGATTATTTCCAAGTATATCAATCGAGAAAGTGATAAACTAAAATTGAATAGAGAATTGTAAAATGTAAACAGCATAATTTTGAAAAAATTTTCAAAAATGCTGTTTTTTTTTATATTTTATGATAAAATAGCAAAGATTAAATATATATATTAAGGAGAGTGGAAAATTTGTCAGAAGCAAAATATAAAAGAATATTATTAAAATTAAGTGGAGAAGCACTAGCAGGAGAAAAAAAGACTGGAGTAGATGCAGAAACAGTAGGAAAAATATGTGACAAAATAAAAGAAGTAGTAGAAATGGGAGTACAAGTAGCAATAGTAGTTGGAGGAGGAAACTTCTGGAGAGGAAGGCAAGGACATCAAATGGAAAGAACAACAGCAGATTATATGGGAATGCTTGCAACTGCAATGAATGGATTAGCACTTCAAGATGCATTAGAAGCTAGAGGCATTTATTCTAGAGTTCAAACTGCAATAGAAATGAGAGAAATTGCAGAACCATTTATACAAAGAAAAGCAGAAAAACACCTAAGCAGAGGTAGAGTAGTAATATTTGCATGTGGTTCAGGACACCCATATTTTACAACAGATACAGCAGCAGTTTTAAGAGCAACAGAAATAAAAGCAGATATAATATTACTAGGAAAAGCAATAGATGCTGTATATTCAGCAGATCCAAAAATACAACCAGATGCAATTAAATTTGAAGAAATTTCATATTTAGATGTATTAAACAAAGATTTAAAAGTAATGGATTCAACAGCAACAGCAATGTGTAGAGATAATGATATTCCATTATTAGTATTTGGAATTGCAGATCCAGAAAATATTGTAAGGGCTGTTAAAGGAGAAAAAATAGGAACTATTGTAAGATAAAAAGAGCTTCGCTCTGGGCGTTACACAGAATTTGCCTTAAAAAGTTGTGAAAGTTATATATTTTAATTAGAATGTTTATAAGGTTTTTAGGAATAAAGGACATTAAATATGGAAAGGAATGATAGTGAAAATGGATTATACAAATATAAAAGAAAAAATGGAAAAAACAATAAGTGTTTATAATGAAAAATTATCAGAGGTTAGAGCTGGTAGAGCAAACCCAGCAATTTTAAATAAAGTAAAAATAGATTATTATGGTACACCAACACCAATTAATCAAGTTGCAGGTGTTTCAGTACCAGAAGCTAGATTAATAGTTATTCAACCATGGGATATAAGTGTTTTAAAATTAATAGAAAAAGCAATACTTGCTTCAGACATAGGAATTAATCCAAATAATGATGGAAAAGTAATAAGACTAGCTTTCCCTGAATTAAATGAAGAAAGAAGAAAAGAAATAGTAAAAGATGTTCGTAAAATGGCAGAAGAAGCTAAAGTAGCTATAAGAAGTATAAGAAGAGAAGGAATAGATGAAGCAAAAGTTAACCAAAAAAATGGTGATATGACAGAAGATGAATTAAAACAAGCTGAAAATGAAATACAGAAAATGACAGATAAGAGTATAGAAGAAATTGACAAAATACTTGAAACAAAAGAAAAAGAAGTAATGTCAATATAGTAAAAAAATTATATGGTCATTGCGCTAGGCAGGGCAAACTATTTTTAAAGCTGTGAATTATAACTACAGAACTATAACCTATAAGAAGGGAAAATATTATTTATGGAATTTAAACAAGAACTGAAAAACTACCAAAATTTAATAAATGAAGAACTAGAAAAGCATATTAAAAAACAAAAATGCTTAGAGGAAGTTTTAAATGAATCTATGGAATATAGCCTAATGGCAGGAGGAAAAAGATTAAGGCCAATTCTAGTAATAAGCGCATATACATTATTCAAAGAAGATATAAAAAAGTGTATGCCGTATGCTATTGCAATAGAAATGGTACACAATTTTTCTTTAATTCATGATGATTTACCTGCTATAGATAATGATGATTTCAGACATGGAAAACTAACAAATCATAAGAAATTTGGAGAGTCAACAGCTATACTTGCAGGAGATGGCCTATTAAACATGGCATATATAACAATAAGTGAAGATTTAAAAAAATCAAACATAGGTGATATAGCACAAAAAATAAAAGTTTTTGAGGAATTTACTAAAGCAGTAGATAGAATGATTGCTGGTGAATACATAGATACAGAATTTGAAGGAAAAAAAATATCAGCAGATGAATTAGAATATATTCATACTAATAAAACGGGGGCTTTATTAAAATTATGCGTAAGAATGGGTGCAATTTTAGCAGGTTGCACAGAAACAGATTTAGTAAAGTTAACAAGTTATGCAGAAAAAATAGGTTTAGCATTTCAAATAAAGGATGATATATTATCAGAAGAGGGAAATGAAGAAATTTTAGGAAAGCCAGTTGGAAATGACAAAGCAATGGAAAAGTGCACATATGTATCACAATATGGTTTAGAAAAGGCAAAAGAAATATTAGCTCAAATAACAAAAGAGGCAATAGATGAAATTAATTGTTATGGTGAAAAGGCAGAATTTTTAAAAGAATTAGCTTTATATATTCAAAATAGAAATAAATAATTGCCATGGGGACGCCCCTTTTGGCAATAAATTGCCAAAGGGACACCCCTTAACTCTTTAAAACCTAAAATATCAGATATTTTAACGAAGAAAGGATTGAATTAAAATATGGAATTTGCCAAAGAAGCAATGCCAAAGCATATTGCAATTATAATGGATGGTAATAGAAGATGGGCTAAAGCAAAAGGAATGCCTGCTAGTTATGGACATAAAGAAGGAGCAAAAGCATTAGAAAATGTAGTAAGATATTGTAATAAAATTGGATTAGAATATATAACAGTATATGCTTTTTCAACAGAAAATTGGAAAAGGGCTGAAGATGAAGTAAATAGCTTAATGATGTTATTACAAAGTTATTTAGATGTATATAGTAAAAGAGCAGATACAGAAAATATAAAAGTTAAAATATTAGGTGATATTACAGCTCTTTCAGAAGGAATGCAAAAAAGTATAAATAAATGCATGGAAAGAACAAAAAATAATACAGGCATTACATTTAATATCGCTTTAAATTATGGTGGAAGAGATGAAATTGTAAAAGCAGTAAAAAATATTTCGAAAGAAGTAAAAGATGGTAAGCTAGAAATTGAAAATATTACAGAAGAAGTAATATCTAACAATCTTTATACAAAAGGTGAACCGGAGCCAGATTTGTTAATAAGAACAAG
The DNA here is from genome assembly GCA_946409935.1 of uncultured Clostridium sp. GTDB lineage: Bacteria > Bacillota > Clostridia > TANB77 > CAG-508 > CAG-269. The sequence continues at coordinate 30,794 of CAMJYG010000022.1, forward strand.
TGGTGAAAAAAGATTAAGCAATTTCTTACCATGGCAATTAGTATATACGGAATTCTTATTTATAGATAAAAATTGGCCAGATTTTAATGAAGAAGATATAGATAATGCAATTATAGAATATCAAAAAAGAACAAGAAAATTTGGTGCAAATTAAAAAATAGAGAGGAATGAATTGTAATATGGATATAAAAAGGCTTACATCAGGATTATTAGGTTTTCCATTAGTATTATTAATTTTACTTATAGGAGACAAAATAGTGGTAGATATTGCTTTATCGATTATAGCATTATTAGGTATGAATGAATATTTAAATGCTGTTAGTAAAGTTTCTAATCCAGTAAAATGGATTAGTTATGCTAGTTGCTTTAGTATAGCAATAATACATATTGTACCACAGGAATACTTAAATATGATTGCTACACTTTCTGTGCCAACAATTTTAATAATTTTATTTGCACAGGTAGTGGCAACAGAAATGAAAACAACTTTTAAAGATATTGCATATACTTTTTTAGGTATATTTTATGTTGTATTTTTTATAATGTTTGTTGCATTTATTGATGGTATGCCAAATGGCAAAATATTAATATGGTATGCAATTTTTGCAGCATGGGGAACAGATATATTTGCTTATGTTGTTGGTAAACATTTTGGAAAACATAAATTTAGTAAAGTAAGCCCTAAAAAGTCAATTGAAGGTTGTGTAGGAGGAGTAATAGGCTCTTTAATAATGATTTTAGCATACACATATATTGCAAATAATTATTGGGGAATGAATTATTCATATTTATTTATAACTGCAATAGGTGTAATGCTAAGTTTGATAGGACAAATAGGAGATTTTGCAGCATCTAGCATAAAAAGATTTGTTGATATAAAAGACTTTAGTAATTTGATACCAGGACATGGTGGAATGTTGGATAGAATTGATAGCTTGATATTTTTAGCACCATTTGCTTATGCACTTTTTACAATTATATAAACTTTGAGGAGGTTATTTTGCTTACTGTAATAATTTCAATTTTGAAAATAATTATTTTATTAGGATTTTTAATATTTATACATGAATTAGGTCATTTTACGGTTGCTAAATTGTGCAATGTTAAAGTTAATGAATTTGCAATAGGATTTGGGCCAACAATATATAAAAAGCAAGGAAAAGAAACAAAATATGCACTCCGCTTAGTACCATTAGGTGGTTTTATAAGTATGGAAGGAGAAGAAGAAAGGTCTGAAGATAGTAGGTCCTTTTCAAAAGTTAGTATTCCAAAAAGAATAGCAATTGTTTTAGCTGGTCCAATTGTAAATATAGTATTTGCAACAGTAGTTTTCTTTATATTAACAAGTACATCTGGAACATATATATCTAATGAAGTAAAAGAAGTAGTACCAGGCTTTTCAGCAGAGAGTTTAGGGATTCAAAATGGTGACAAAATTATAGTATTAGATGGAAAAAATATAAATAGTAAAAATGATTTAAATAGCATATTAGAAAAAAATAAAGGTGATGATATAAAAATAAAATTTGAAAGAAGCGGGGAAATATTAGAATATAATATTAAACCAACAGAAGTAAAGACAAAATATACAGGAATTTATTTAGACGATAAATGTAAAATTGTAACACTAGATAAAAATAGTCCAGCTGAAAAGCAAGGAATACAAGCCAATGATAAGATTATAAAAATAGATAATGAACAAATACAAAATGATACTCAAAAAGCATTAGATATGATAAAAAACAATGAAAAAGATACCATTGTTTTTACAATAGAAAGAAATAAAAAGAAAATTGAAATAGAATTGAAGCCAGAGTATATTTCTAATTATTATTTAGGAATAAGCTTTAAACCCGCACCAGATAATTTTATAAATAGATGTATTAATGGAACAATGGAAACATCACAATTTTTATTTTCAATTTTAGATAATTTGAAACAATTATTTACTGGAAATGTAGGAGTAGACCAAATGATGGGACCTGTTGGTATAGCTGAAACAGTAGCTAAAACAGACGGAGTAAAGGAATTTATACAGATGATGGCACTTATTTCTCTATCATTAGGAATTACAAATCTATTACCTGTACCTGCTTTAGATGGTGGAAAGATACTAATTTTATTTATAGAAGCAATACGAAGAAAGCCTTTGAATGAAAAAACTGAAATTAACATACAGTTAATTGGTTTTTCACTTTTAATTATCTTATCTTTATATGTAACTTATAATGATGTATTAAGAATTTTTTAGATTTTTTGTAAAAAAAAGAAGGAAAAACATTTTTTTTGAAGAATAGTATAAATGTACATAAGATAATATATGTACAAATATTTTTAAAACTTAAGGAAGGCGGTGCACGCAAAATGCAAATCACAGATGTACGTTTAAGAAAAGTTAATTCAGAGAACAGAATGAAAGCTGTTGCTTCTGTAACATTCGATAACGAATTCGCAGTACACGACATAAAAGTTATCGAAAGCCAAAATGGATTATTTATAGCTATGCCAAGCAGAAAAACTCCAAACGGAGAATTCAAAGATATAGCTCATCCAATTAATGCTGAAACTAGAGAGAAAATTCAAAAAGCTATTTTAGAAGCTTATGAAGCTCCAGAAACAGAGGAATCAGCAGAATAATTATAAATAAAATAGGATTAATTCTTATTTGATAAAATAAAAATTAGGCAAAAACATATTTTTGCCTAATTTTTTTGTTAATTACACCTTGAAAAAATGCTAAAAACAGAGTAAAATATTGATAGTAAATTTTAGAAAGTGAGAAAACAAAAATGTACTTAATAGTAGGCTTAGGAAATCCAGAAAGTGACTATAGTAAAACCAGACATAATATGGGATTTAATGTAATAAACAAAATATCGGAGCAGTATGAAATAGATGTAAATAAAAACAAATTTAAGGGATTATTTGGAACAGGGCAAATAGAGGGAGAAAAGATATTATTGCTAAAGCCACAAACATATATGAATCTAAGTGGTGAAAGTGTAAAAGAGATTGTAGATTTTTACAAAATAGATTTAGATAATATAATAGTTATATATGATGATATAGATATTGAACCTGGAAAGATAAAAATAAAAAAATTTGGAGGACCAGGAACACACAATGGAATGAAATCAGTTGTAAATGAGCTAGGAAGTCAAAATTTTAAAAGAGTAAGAGTTGGAATTGGAAGTCCAGAAAACAAAGGTGATTTAATAAATTATGTTATAGGTCATATTCCAGAAGAAGAGGTAAAAACTTTAGAAAAAGGTGTATTAGAAGCAAAAGATGCAGTAATAGAAATTTTAAAAAATGGCATAGATATTGCAATGAACAAATTTAATTAAAAGGATGGTAGAAAATGACAGAATTATTTATAAAAGGGCAAAGAGATAGTAGAGAAATTGCTTTAGTAGAAAATGGAAAATTGATTGAATATTATGAAGATACAGATAATCAAATTCGTAAAGAAGGAAATATATATGTAGGGATTATTAAAGACATTGTTAAAGGTATGCAATCTGCATTTGTAGATATAGGAACTGAAAAAAATAGTTTTATACACTTAAAAGATATTTTACCTAAAGTAGATGAAACTAAAGAAAATTTAGATCAAAACGTAGATATATCACAATTAGTAAAAAAAGAAGATAAAATTTTAGTTCAAGTAAAAAAAGACAGTAATGAAAAAAAAGGAGCAAGAGTATCTACACATATAAATTTACCTAGTAAATACATAGCTTTAATGCCTAATACAGATATAATAACAGTATCTCAAAAAATAGAAGATAAAGATGAACAAGAAAGATTAAAAAAATTGGTAAGAGAGCATTTAAGCAAAGGAAATGGTGCAATAATTAGAACTTCTGCGCAAAATAAAGATAAAGAAATAATAGAAGATATTAAAGAAATAGAACAAAAATGGGAAAAAATTATTCAAACAAGTATAAATCCAAAATCAAATAAACCACAGCTTTTATATAAAAGTGAAAATATAATGGAAAGAATATTAGTAGATTTAACTGGAAAAGAAATAGAAAGAGTTGTTGTAAGCTCGAATGAATTAGTAGAAGAATTTAAAGAAATTCAAAAAGAACATAAAGAATACAAAAATATTAAGTTAGAATTACAAAATGATGAGCTAATATTTCAAACTCATGAAATTGGAAAACAAATAGAAAAGATTCAAAATAGAAAAATTTGGTTAAAATGTGGTGGATTTATAACAATAGATAAAACTGAAGCTTTAACTGCAATAGACGTAAATACAGGTAAATATACAGGAACTAAAAACTTAGAACAAACAGTATATAAAGTAAATAAAGAAGCAACTATAGAAATTGCAAAACAATTAAGACTTCGTGATATTGGTGGAATAATAATAATTGATTATATAGATATGAAAAATCCAAAAAATAAAGAAGAAATAGAAGATTTACTAAAAAGAGAGCTAAAAAAAGATAGAAGTAAAACACAAGTAGAAGGATTTACAAGATTAGATTTAATGGAAATGACAAGGAAACATATTTGTAGCCATAAGGACTAATTATACATTTTTTTATTCAATAGGAAATTCTATGAAGCTTCTAAAGTGTTACTGAACTGTAACATTAGGTAAATACTAAAAATAAGAAGGGAATGAAATAGTAAATGAATGTTGGATTTATATCTTTAGGATGTAGTAAAAATTTAATAGATACAGAAGCGGCAATAGGACTATTTAAAAAGAATAATTTTCAAATTGTAAATGACGAATCAAAAGCCGATATATTGGTAGTAAACACGTGTGGATTTATAGAATCAGCAAAAGAAGAAGCTATAAATACTATTTTGGAAATGGCAGAATATAAAAAACAAAGATGTAAATATTTAATTGTAATGGGATGTTTAGTACAAAGATATTACGAAGATTTAGTAAAGTTATTGCCAGAAGTAGATTTATTTATAAAAATAGACGAGTATGATATTTTATGGAAAAAAATAGAAGATCTAGTAAAAAGAGATATTATTGAAAAATTTAAAAAGAAGTCTACAAGAAGAATACTAGATATTGAGCAAATGCCACTTTTGAAACAAGAAGAATTTTTAGACAGAGTAATTACAACTGGAAAGAATTATGCATATTTAAAAATTGGTGAAGGTTGTAGCAATAAATGTACATATTGTGCAATACCATATATTAGAGGGCCATTTGTGAGTAGAAAAAAAGAAGATATAATAGAAGAAGCAAAAATGCTTGCTAAAAAAGGAATAAAAGAGATAATACTTATTGCTCAAGATACTACTAAATATGGTGTTGATTTATATGGAGAATGTAAATTAGCAGAATTAATTGAAGAAATAAGCACAATAGAAGAAATTAAATGGATACGATTCTTATATTCATACCCAGAAGGAATAACCAAAGAATTAATAGATGTTGTTTCTAAAAATCCTAAAGTTGCAAAATATTTTGATATACCAATTCAACATATTTCAGATAAAGTTTTAAAAAGAATGAATAGAAAAACTAGCAAAAAAGAAATTCAAAACTTGATAAATAATATTAGAAGTAAGATACCAAATGTAACTTTAAGGACAAGCTTAATAGTTGGCTTTCCGGGAGAAACTGAGCAAGATTTTAATGAATTAATGGATTTTGTACAAGAAGCAAAATTTGATAAATTGGGAACATTCATGTATTCTAAAGAAGATGGAACACCAGCGGAGAAATTACCAGAACAAATACATGGAAATACTAAAAGAGCTAGATATAATAAAGTAATGAAAGCTCAAAAAGAAATATCAAAAGAAAATTTAAAAAATAAATTGGATAAACAATATGAAGTTTTAGTTGAAGATACAACTTTTGACGGAAAATATTATATTGGTAGAACAATGCAAGATGTACCAGAAATAGATGGACTAGTATATATAAAAAATAACAGTCAAGATGTTAATAAAGATTTGCTTAATAGTTTTACAAAGTGCAAAATTATAGAAATTAGTAATTATGATTTAGTTGCAGAGTTTATAATTTGAAAAATAATTGGCAAATTATTTTTATATAATAGGAAAGTCATCCTTTCCTATTTGTTCAAATATTATGTGTATCTTTAAAGCGTGGCATGATATAAATTTATTTTAAAATTATTTGGAAAGGAGGGTATGTTATATATTTTAGAAAATATAATAACATACAAATAGTAATATGGCTAGAGATTTTGATAAAGAAAAAGTGTTAGAAAAAATGAGGGAATTAGCAAATAGTAGAGATAAAGAAATTTTAGAGGCTATTTTAGACAATAAAAAATTAGGAGATAGAAAAAAACAACAACGTCAAGAGGTAAATAAAGTTATAGATGTTAGATATCTTGGAAAGATAGATATCGAAGAAGTAATTGATGGTGAAAAGGTTAAAACTGAAAAGGATATATATTTATTAATGGAGCAAATGCTAGATAAAGACGGTAACATAGTAGATATAGAAAAATATTACACAGGTGATGATGAGTTTTTAGCAGGAAATAACAAATCTGATAAATATAATGAAATAATGCTTGCAGGTAAATATCAAGGAAGAGAAGATATACTTAAAGGTTTACAACAACTAAAAGATGAAAGAATTTTAGATTTGAAAGATATGGAACAAAGTAGATTAGAAGAGCTTGCAAAAACTTTAGGAATAAAGCCAGAAGATATAAAAGCATTAAGTGAAATTGATATAGAACGTGAAATAGAAACAAGAAAAAGGGAAAACAAAGAAGGAAAAGAACATGAAAATTTAACAAAAAAACAAGTAGAAAAAATATCTACAAAATCAGTGGTAAAAACAGAAGAAAAAGTTACTGATAAAGAAACAATGGCATCTTTACTAGGTGTGCAAGATAAAGGATATAAAAAAATAGCTATAGTGTATTCTGATAAATTGAAAGAAAAAGGCAATAGCACTAGATTTAGTGTAGTAGGAATAAAAGAAGATGGTTCAGCAGAAAAAATAGATACATTAGAAATAGATACAAGATTTGGAAATAATCCAACTAATAAAGTTAATGCTTTAAATAGAGATGGTTCAGAAGTACAAGAACAACAAGTGCAATCTGTATTCCGTATTAAAAATAGAAAAGAGCAAGAAATTGCAGTGAGAATAGGTGCAATGGGTACAATTGAAGTATCTTATTTAAGAACAGACCATACACAAGAAGCCTTTAGTAGCCCAATTGCAAGCGAAAACCTTAAGCCTACTACAAGAGAAGTAAGACAATTTATGGATAAAAATAAAAATGTGAAAATGGATGGCGAATTTGAAATTAGTCAGTTATTTAAAGAAAATAACGTAAGCATGGATATGGACAATATTAAGGATACAAATTCTTATGTAATAAATAAAGACGATTTAGAAGAAATAGCAGGACAAATTTTAGAAAATGATAGGATTGCAGAGACATATAACAGAGGAGATGTTAAAAAACATATTTTAGAAATGTGGAAAACACAAGATGTTACGACACCTGAAGAATTAAGAAATTTAACAATTAAAGAAATGCTAGAAGCAGAAAAAGGAGAACACCAACAAAGAGGCTGCTGAAAAACTATTTTTAAAATAAGCCAATCCCACTTTTTTTACAAAAATCATTTTAAATTAATATTATTATGGTAATAAAATATTAAAATTTATTTGATTTTTATATAAAAGTGGATTGGCATTTTTGAAAATTGTTACTTTTTCAGCAGCCTCCCAACAAATGCAACATAGTTTGAAACATTAAAATTGCAAAAAAAGAGTGGTTAAATGAGAAAAAAATTAATAGAAGAAATAGAAAAGAAAATATATAGCATAGTACATGAAACACTAGAAAAAATAATAGGACCTGATTTTGTAATAGATAATGTAAAAGATATAAATTTAGAATTTGTAATGAGATTAAAATCTTATGGTATAGGTGGAATTATTTTAGATGTAGATGATACTATTAGAAGAGATATGATGAAATATGATATACCTGATATGGATAGAAATGATTTTTATTATTCATATATTAATACATATATAGAAAAAGATATAAAAAATAAAGAATATTGGAAATATTGAAACTTTCAAATATCAAGTGTTATTAATTAACAAAATTATTTGCATAGAAAGTAAGTATAAGTAGATGTGTGTGTTACCATCCACCTTGATAGCTAATAGAAATAAATAGGAGACTAACTATTAAAAGTCAAGTCCTTTTTATAAAAAATTTAAAATTGGAAA
>CAMJYG010000023.1 GCA_946409935.1 uncultured Clostridium sp.
AGTTTAAGTCTATATCTGGTTCTTTATCTCCATTAAATCCTAAAAATGTTTCAAATGGTATGTCTAGGCCATCTTTTGCAAGTGGCTGTCCACATTGTGGACAAAGTTTATCTGGCAAATCGAACCCATTTTTATAGCCATAATCTGTAAAGTCTGAATATTTGCAATTTGGGCATCTATAATGTGGTGGAAGTGAATTTACTTCTGTAATTCCTGTCATGTTTGCAACAAATGATGAACCTACAGAACCTCTTGAACCAACAATATAACCATCTTCATTTGATTTCCACACTAATTTTTGAGCTATAATATACATAACAGAAAATCCATTTTTTATTATAGAATCTAATTCCTTATCAAGCCTTGTTTGCACTATTTCAGGTAATTGTTCTCCATATAATTCATGTGCTTTGCTATATGCAATATCTTTTATTGTTTGCTCACAACCTGGTATGTGTGGTGGACATTTTTCTGGTGAAATTGGGCTTATTTGCTCACACATATCTGAAATCTTATTTGTATTTGTTACTACAACTTCATAAGCTTTTTCTTCGCCTAAATAGCTAAATTCTTCAAGCATTTCTTCTGTTGTTCTTAAATATAATGGTGCTTGATTATCTGCATCTTCATACCCTTGTCCCGCTTCTAATATACGCCTATATACTTCATCTTGAGGGTCCATGAAATGAACATCACATGTTGCAACAACTGGCTTATTAAGCTTTTCACCTAATGCAACTATTTTTCTATTTATATCTCTTAAGCCTTCTTCATCTCGTATTGTTCCATTTCTTATTAAAAACTGATTATTTCCTATTGGCTGAATTTCTAAATAATCATAATCATTTGCAATTTCTTCTATTTCTTCATCTGTTTTGCCAAGCTCTATTGCTTGATATAACTCTCCTGCTTCGCAAGCACTTCCAAGTATTAATCCTTCTGAATATTTTTTATATAAACTTTTAAGTATACGTGGTTTTCTATAAAAATAATGCAAATGAGAAAGTGATACCAGTTTATACAAATTTCTAAGCCCTATATAATTTTTAGCAAGTATAATTGCATGATATGTTTTTAATTTTTTATACTCTTCTTTTCTAGATTCCTCTGTGCTACTTACTTCATCAATATCTTCTAGCTTTTTTGCACCTCTTTTTTTAAGCATATCCATCATTACATTAAACACCTTAACAGTTGTATCTACATCATCTAAAGCTCTGTGTGCAACTTCTACTTTAATTCCTAGATTTTCTGCAATTATTCCTAATTTATATTTTTTATAATCTGGAAATAAGTCTTTTGCTAAACTTAAAGTATCTAAATATGTATAATCAAATTCATACCCTAATTTTTTGGCATTTTGTTTTAAAAAGCCTATATCAAATGGTGCATTATGTGCAACTAATACAGAACCTTTTATAAATTCTAAGATTTTTGGAAATACCTTATCTATTGTTTCTGCATCTTTTACCATTTCATCTGTTATATTAGTTACTTCTGTAACTCTTTCTGGTATATGTTTTTCAGGGTTTACAAAACAGCTAAATTCATCTATTACTTTGCCATCCTTTAGTTTCATAATTCCAACTTCTGTAATTTTTTCTGTTACAGCTGAAAAACCTGTTGTTTCTAAATCTAGTACGCAATATGTTGTATCAATATCTTGACCTTTGCTATTTGTAACAATTGCATTTTTATCTGGTGCTAAATATGCTTCTACCCCATACAAAACCTTCATGTCTGGGTTGTCAAAACCGAAGTAACTTATGTGCTTCTGGAAAAGCTTGTACAACTCCATGGTCTGTTATTGCAATTGATTTCATTCCCCATTTCATTGCTCTTTTAATTAGGTCTTTTGCTGATGTCATTGCATCCATTTGGCTCATTTGAGTATGCATATGTAATTCTACTCTTTTTACAGGTGAATTATCTTGTCTTGTTTCCTTTTTTAATCCTTCTGTTTCTACTATAGTATTTGCCATAACTGTTAGCTCATTTGCAAATGTATCCATTTGTGCTGTTCCAGAAATTTTAAGTCCTTTTGCATTTTGTATTCTTTTCATTACTTTTTTACAATTATCTTTTGTTAAAAATGCTTTACATGTTATTGTACTTGTACCATCATATAAATCAAAGCTAAATAAGGTTTTTCCAGATTTTAAAGTTCTATCTTCAGTATATATTACTTCACCTTGCAAAGCTATTTTTCCATCATCTACTCCTAAATCTTGTACTTTTACTAAATTTTCTGTTATGTTTTGTGATGTTCCGAAGTATTAATGGTGTATCTTCAACTTCTTCCTCTGTTGGCAGCTCTGGTACTTCAGTATTTGTTTCTATTATTGTATTTGCAATTACAGTAATGTCTCCTACATATGTATCAAGCCCAGCTTTTCCAATCAATTTTATAGCTTTAGCATTTTGTATTTTTTCTACAATTTCTTTTCCTTCCGCTAAATCTTTTGAAAAAGATTTACATGTAATTGTGCCACTTCCATCATATAACTCTAATACAATCATTCCTTTTCCAGATTTAGTTTCTTTCACATCTACAGTAACTATTCTTCCTTCTAATGTAACTTTACTGTCATTTGCAGTAATATCTTTTATTTTTATATTATTTTCTTTTGCCTTAGATGGCTTTCCTAAAATATATTGTTTTATTTGTTCATTTTCTGGCATAGGAATATCTATATCATTTGGCATTTCCGGAATATAGCCTTCTAAATCTGTAGGTGGAGCATAATCTATGTCATTATATTCTGGCACATGTTCTGAAATTTGTGCTTCTATAGCATTTTTTCTATTATTTTCCTCTATATGTGCTACAAGCTGCGCTTCTTCTTTTTCTATTTTTTCTTTTATTTGTTTTATATCTTCTTCAGATAATTTTTCTGAAATATCTATTACATATTCTCTTCCGAATATATTTTTTATTAGTTTTTGTAATTCTTTGTCTGCTTTTTTGGCTTTTAAAAAATCTGCACCTTTTATATGCATATATATATTTATTTCTTTTTCAGTTACTTCAATATCACTTTTTAATAATAGCATTGGCTTTGCTAATGGATATTTATGTGCCATATATGCAATTATATTTTTCCACTCATCTTTTATTTCTTTCTTCTCTACTTTTTCATGATATTCAATTTTTATATCTATATCTTGAAATTGAAATCTTTCCTTTAAAAATTTTTCAAAAAACCATATTTCTTTTATTTCTATATATTCATCAAAATATAATAGCACTTGTAGTGTATTTGTTTTTTTTATGACATTTAAACCTTTTACTTGTGCATATTTTATATTTGAACTTGTATTGTAATCACTAAATATTTCTCCAATTTTTTTTGCGTTTTCTGCCATTATTATCCCCGCTTTCATACCTAATTGCAATTCTACCACTTTTTTTACTATAAAAAAAGCGAACATTTAAATTTTGTAACACAATTTTTATTTCCACATATTATATATTATACAAAGGAAACAAACAAAAGAAAACATATTTCTTTTATTGAAAGGAGGTCTAGACTATGCCAGAAAATAGAGGATGCGGTGGATTTGGATTTGGTGATGATTGTTGCTGGATAATAATCCTTATATTATTAATATGCTGCTGTTGTGGTGGTAATAGAGGAGGATGTTGCTAATTTCTACTCTATAATGTAATACTAGAAAAGCTAATAAATTCCTTGAATTTATTAGCTTTTTTATTGTTTTGATTCTATTTTATTAAATAGTAACCTCAAATTTTATCTATTTGTTTACTATTCACAACTATTTCTTTAAACTTTCTAATACTTTAGCAAGCATTTCTTTATATTTTTCTAATTTTGCTTTTTCTTCATCTATTTTAGCCTGTGGAGCTTTGTTTACAAAACCTGGATTTGATAGCATTTTTTCACATCTTGCAACTTCTGCTTCAAGTTTTGTTTTTTCATCTTCAAGTCTTTTTCGTTGTTCTTCCATATCAACTAATTCTTCAAGTGGCATATATAACTCAATTCCATCTTTTATAATTGATATACTATTTTCTGCTATACCTTCTTTGCTTTTTTGAACTGTAACTGATGTTCCAAATCCTAATTTTATTAGCATATCTTGAACACTTAGAATTTCTTTTTCATATTTTTCTGTTACAAAAATTAATTCTGACTTTTTAGAAGGATGAATATTCATATTTGTTCTTATATTTCTTATTTCAACTATAATTTCTTTTAATTTCTCTACTGTTTCTTCTTCTCTTTCAAATACAAAATTATCTCTAATTTCTGGCCATTTTGATACAATTAGTTCTTTCTCAGAATATTTTACAATATTTTCATATATTTCTGACGTTACAAATGGCATAAATGGATGTAATAATTTTAATAATGTACCAAATACATGGTTTAAAATATCACTTACAGCAACTTTTGTTTCTTCATTTTCGCTATATATTCTAGTTTTTACCATTTCTATATACCAATCACAAAATTCATTCCACATAAAAGAATATATTTTATCAAGTGCAATACCTAAATCATAATTTTCAATATTTCTTGTTACATCAGCTACCAATTTATCTAATTTATTTAAAACCCATTTATCTTCAATTTTTAAATACTCTGGAACATATTCTTTTGTTTCGTGATTATATACTTTTTTACAAAACGCTTTAACTTTTTCTTCATTAGGTGTATTCATTATTATAAATTTAGCTGCATTCCAAATTTTATTTGCAAAGTTTGAAGCTTGTTCTAATTTTTCTGGCATATATCTAATATCATTTCCCATAGTTGTACCAGAAAGTACAGAAAATCTTAATGCGTCTGCTCCATATTTATCTATAATTTCGATTGGGTCAATTCCATTTCCTAATGATTTAGACATTTTTCTACCTTGTGAATCTCTTACAATTCCATGTACTACAACATCATTAAATGGTTTTTGATTTGTTAACTCTAAACCTTGTGTCATCATTCTTGAAATCCAAAATGTTATAATATCATAACCTGTAACCAATGTATTCGTTGGATAAAAGGTTTTATAATCCTCGTTTTCAGTGTTCGGCCAACCAAGTGTTGAAAATGGCCATAAAGCAGAACTAAACCAAGTATCTAGCGAATCTTCATCTTGATGTAATTTAGTGTTTCCACATTTTTCACATTTTTCAGGCATTTGCTTTGCAGCATGCATATGTCCGCAGGCTTCGCAATAGTATATTGGAATTCTATGTCCCCACCATAATTGTCTCGAAATACACCAATCTTGAATATTATCTAACCAATTAAAATACATTTTTTCATATCTTTTTGGAACAAATTTTACTTCTCCATTTCTTACTGAATCAGCTGCTCTTTTTGCTAAATCTTTCATAGATACAAACCATTGTTCTGAAATTCTAGGTTCAATTGTATTATGGCATCTATAGCATTTTCCTACATTGTGATTATAATCTTCTGTTTTTACTAATGCTCCTATTTCTTCCAATTTTTTAACTATTTCTTTTCTAGCTTCAATTGATTTCATTCCTTTAAATTCTGGAACCAAATCTCCCATTATAGAACTATCATCAAAAACTTCTACAATTTCTAGGTTATTGCGTAATCCTGCTTGATAATCGTTTGGATCATGTGCAGGTGTAATTTTTACACAACCTGTTCCAAATTCTTTTTCTACAAATGAATCTGCAATAATTGGTATTTCTTTATTCATTATTGGTAAAATACAAGTTTTTCCAACTATATCTTTATATCTTTCATCATCTGGATTTACTGCAACTGCTGTATCTCCAAGCATTGTTTCAGGTCTTGTTGTTGCAACAATTACATATTTATCTGAATCTTTAATTTTATATCTTATATGCCATAAATGTGATGCTTCATCCTCGTATTCAACCTCTGCATCAGAAATTGTTGTATGGCAAGAAGGACACCAGTTTATCATTTTTTTACCTTTATAAATTAAACCTTTATTATATAAACCTATAAATTGTTCTAAAACCGCTTCTGATAAACCTTCATCTAATGTAAATCTATTTCTGTCCCAATCACATGAACAACCAAGTCTGCGTTGTTGTTGCTGAATTGTTCCACCATATTCCTTAGTCCAATCCCACGCTCTTTCTAAAAACTGTTCTCTTGTTATATCTGCTTTGGTTAAGCCTTCTTCTTTTTTCATTTTTTCTACAACTTTTACTTCTGTTGCTATTGCTGCATGGTCTGAACCTGGAAGCCATAAGGTATTATATCCTCTCATTCTTTTAAAACGAATTAGTATATCTTGAATTGTATAATCTAGAGCATGCCCCATATGTAACTTTCCTGTTACATTTGGAGGTGGCATCATAATGCAATATGCTTCTTTTGTTTTATCCATCCTGGGCTTAAAATAGCCTTCTTCTTCCCAATGTTTATACATGGCCTTTTCAAATTCTTTTGGATTAAATTTTTTTTCTAAAAATTCTTCTTTACTCATAAAAATTCCCCTTCCTATATTTATTTAAAAATTCGCCTAAAGTTTGGAGAAAGAATTGGATAAACAACAAAAAATTTGCCAATTTTTTAAACCATTTCTCTCTCATTTAATAACATTTGCCCATAAGGCTTGGAAAAGAATTAAATTTTGGCAAGGAAAATTATATTAAAAAGGCAAGTGCGCATTCTCTTTGTATGTAAACGCGTTTTTAATATAATTTGACACAGCAAAAATTGTAATTATTTTTCAAACCACTAAAATGCCCTTATGTCAATATAACATAAGGGCGAATAAAATCCACGGTACCACCTTAATTATTATTAAATCTACTTTAATAACATCTCTTAAAGCTTTTAACGTTGCTTAAACGAATACACTTACTTCTATTTTTCAGTATATCAACTCCAAAGCTACTTTCCATTTACCTTTATTTAAGAAGTTTTCAGCCTATGACTTCTTTTCTCTTTAAAACAAGTGTACATGTACTCCTCTTTTTCACAGCCTTTATTTTATGTATATATTATTACATATTTTTTATATTAAATCAAGTTTTTTGCAAAAAACGTTTAATTTTATTCACTATTTTTATAATTATATTATCTTTTTTTGTCTTGGTTATTGCCAGATCAGCATTTATATTAATCTCAGCATTAGAATTGTTCAATTTATACTTATTAAACATTTTATTTGGATCATATTTTTCTCTTTTTAAACTTTCGGCCTTTTTCTCGTTATATAAAATTATGTCTTCAATATTTTTTCTTTGTTCAGTATCTAGTAAATAATTAATATTTATATATGATAAAACAGCTACTGTACCTCTATCTATATTTTGATTTTTCAATGGAATTTTATCATTATATTTCCATATATAATTATTATCTTTATTTTCTTCTATCATTTTTATAATTTCAATTGGAATTTTATTGAACTCATCTTCTGATAAGAATTTTAAAATTTCATAAACCTGAGTTAGTATTTTTCTATCTTCCATTTATCTTTCCTTCGTATCTTTTAATCTATTTATTAATCTTACTAAAGCATTATTTTGATTTACTTCTCCAGCTGTAATATGTTGTTCTTCTGTAATTATAGCAATATCATTAGGCATGAATTCGATTTTATTCATTTCTTGTTTCTTTTCACTTAATCTTTCTTTCAATAATTTCTTTTGTGCCAACTTTTTTTGCCTTTTCTCATACTGTTTTTTTAACCTTTCACTTCCGGTTATTTCTCCACCTATACTTTCAATTTTTCCAATATCCTCTGTTTTACTGTCGAAATAAGCATTTCCGGCTATTATTCTTAATTCTGCTGTACCAGATGACGAATTTCCATAAATTTTTGTATCACCTATAATAACACGTACTCCGCGTCGGCCATGTAGCATCGTCAAAAATCACATTACCAAAAACAACTTTACAGTATAAATCATGTAGACTTCCATAAAATTTTTTATCTCCACAATGTATTTCATCTTCTTTGCAATTATAATATTTAGCAATAACATCCTTAATATAATAAGCATGTTCTTTTATATAGATAAAATCAGGATTATAAGAATACTCTTCATAATATTTTTCCTTCAAATAATCTTCCATAAATCGTTGAAAATCTTTAACTGTAAATTTGCCTGTTTTTATTTTATTAGCATATTGCTCTAATCTATTATACCATTCTACTCTTTTTGGTAGTTCTCTTCTTAATTCATTTAAGTTATGTATTTCTTTTCCACAACAGTATGCTGATACCTCACCTGCACTTTGTAAATCCCCTAAATCTTTTATTTGACAACCTCTAATATTTAGGCATTTTCCTATTTTTTTCACCTTACCTAATGTTTCTGTTTTTACTGATAAAAGGGCATCGCCTCCTATCCATTGTAAATTATCGCCTAATGTTTGTATTGCAGTATATCTTGTATCCAAATTTCCCCTTATGCTTTTTATATTTTTTAAAGATTTTATATAAGAGCTTGAGAAATCTGCATCTCCTTCTATAATTTGTATATCCTCTGTATATTCATCATGTCTAATATAAAAAAAATCTGCATTTCCAAAAATAACCTTGTAATTAATTTTACCTTCATGTTTCCAACTAATAAAATCACCTAACCAAATTTCATCTTCCTTGCATTTATAATATTTCGCAAGTATAGGTCTAATCTTTTCAAGTCTGTTCCTTAATTCCATAATACTTTTATTTTCTTCAGCATTCTTTTTATAATCCCTATTAAAATAATCTTCTATAAAGTTCGGAACATCTTGTACATTAAATTTTCCAGAATCTATCTTATTTTTATATTTTGCTAATCTATCGTTCCATTCTTTTCTCTTATAATGTTCTTTTGTATCCTTTTTTAGTTGTTGATTTGATTCTTTTTTTCTATAAAAATCCTTTTTATTATTTTTCAAAATATTACTCCATTCCTTTTAAAGGCTTGACATTTTAAGTAGTATATTTCCTCTCGTATTTTTAAATTTATTTAAATCTCCTTAAAAAAGTATCCATTTTTTCTATAAACTCATTATTATTTTTAGTTTGTGTCATTTGAGTTATTACTTGTTCAGTAACATCAGCTACAGGCATACTATTTAATGCTTTTCTTAATGCAAATACAGTATCCTTTTCTTTAGGCGTTAATAACAAGTCTTCTCGTCTTGTACCTGATTTATTAATATCAATAGCTGGATATATTCTTTTTTCAGATAATTTTCTATCTAAATGGACTTCCATATTTCCAGTGCCTTTAAATTCCTCAAATATTACATCATCCATTCTACTTCCTGTATCTACAAGTGCTGTTGCTAAAATTGTTAAACTTCCTCCAAACTCTATGTTTCTTGCAGCTCCAAAGAATTTTTTAGGTTTATGTAATGCTGCTGGATCAATACCTCCAGATAATGTTCTTCCTGATGAAGGTATTACTAAATTGTAGGCTCTAGTTAAACGAGTTATACTGTCTAATAAAATAATAACATCTTTTCCATGCTCTACTAATCTTTTTGCTCTTTCTAATACCATTTCAGCAACTTTTACATGATGTTCTGGTAATTCGTCAAATGTTGAATGAATTACTTGTCCTTTTATTGACCTTTTCATATCTGTTACTTCTTCTGGTCTTTCATCTATTAACAATACTATTAATTCAACTTCTGGATTATTTTTGCAAATACTGTTAGCAACTTTTTTTAACAAAGTTGTTTTTCCAACCTTTGGTTGAGCGACAATCATTCCTCTTTGTCCTTTTCCAATAGGACACATTAAATCTATTATTCTAGTTGCATAATCATTTGAATCTGTTTCTAATTTTAATTTTTCATTTGGGTAAATAGGTGTTAATTCATCAAATCTTTTTCTTTTCATTGCTTTTTCTGGATGCTCACCATTTACTTCTCCAACAAAAATTAGTGAAGGAAATTTTTCACCTTCTTTACATCTTGAAATACCTTTTACTACATCTCCAGTATCTAGTCTAAATCTTCTAATTTGAACCATAGAAATATAAACATCTTTATCGCTTGATAAAAAATTTTCTCCTCTTAAAAAACCATATCCATCTGGCAAAATGTCTAATATTCCTTCTACAATTTCGTCTCCTTCATTTGTTAGTTTGTATTCATTTGAATTACTTGAATTTTCATTAGAATTTAAAATATTTTGTTTTACATCATTTTCTTTACTTTCTTCCATTATTATATTAACCTCTGAATTATTTTGATTTAAATTTGATTTTGAAGAATCTAAAACCTGTGTTATCACTTGAATTAATTCATCTTTTTTTAATTTTGAAATATTTTTTATATTATTTTCTTTAGCCAATGTTTTTAAGTCAACTAAAGATAAAGCTTCTAAATCTAGCATAAAGCCCTCCTTTTATTTTTATTAAATTGTTATCTGGAAAATTTTAGAAATAATTAATATGTCTAATTATAACATATTTTTTATTAAAAATAAAGGTTTTTAGAAAATATGTTTAAAAGTTATCAGTTATAATGTTACTGGTCAACCTTAAAATTTCGTTGTCCTGCTTAACCGTGATTAGTTATAAAAAAAGAATATAATGTATGTAAAATTATATTCCTTTATCTATATATACTCTTTCATTAGGATAATACATATCTAGCTTTTCTCTTGCTGTTTGTTCAATAAATTCTAATGAATTTACATCATCCTTTTTCTTTGCAAGTTCTTCTTTATACTCTTTTTGTTCTTCTATTTTTGTTGATAACTCGTCTGCATTTTTTTGATATTGGTTTAATGTTTTTTGTTGATTTATTAATGTATATACAACATATATTGCTATACCAATTATTAATAGTTTTTTATATATTTTTTTATTTTTCCTCATCAGTATTCTCCATTCGTTACTAGGCTGTTTAAAATTCTGTTGCCCAACTTAAATAGTGATCAGTCATTAATGGCTATCTAGTAACCTCTAATTTTAATAATTAAATATTTTACATCGTACTTATATATTTCTACATTTGTAATTAAATTCCTGCCTTTTTTTTAATTTTTTACAATTTTTTTAGTTCTTTTTAAATCAAAAAAGTTTTTAATAACAAATTTTGTAGAAATTTTTCTAATATTAATTATAAATATATTTATAGGCTTAAATAATATTTTTTTAACAAATTTGTATACAATTATTATTGGCATAAATATTAATTTTAAAAGTTTCTTTAAAGCTGTTTTTACAA
This sequence comes from uncultured Clostridium sp., assembly GCA_946409935.1. Classification (GTDB taxonomy): domain Bacteria; phylum Bacillota; class Clostridia; order TANB77; family CAG-508; genus CAG-269. The sequence continues at coordinate 11,163 of CAMJYG010000023.1, forward strand.
ATGTAATTATTTTTACATTTATTTTTATAATATACGAACTAAGAAAAATCATGTAGGTTAATGAACCTAAAAGAATTCCTAAAAACATAAACAATCTTATTTCACCATTATTGAACATAAATGTTGAATATAAAATTATAAATCCGAGTTAATATCCAAAATATTATATCTTCTATATATGTTATGATATCTTTTGTTTTAAAGGACCTTCTTAAAATTCTAAAGAAATCAAATAATAAACCTATTATTACTCCATTAATTGTAAATATTAAAAATAGATTTGCTTGACTGCTTATCATTAAAAATTTCATTCCTTTCTATTTTTACTACCATTACTTTCTTAATGCACAAATCAGGTTGGAAAAGAATTAAATTTTGACAAGTCATATTATTTAAAAATCTTACTTATAATACTACCTTTCCCCTTTTCCATCTCTTTATTACTATATGCCATATATGAAATATCTCCTTCTACAATAACTTCAGAAGTATCTATGCTTAATTTATTAATTCTTAAATTTTCACCTTTTATTGTTAATAAGCCTAATTCTGTTTCAACAATTACAACTTGGTCATCAAAACTTAAAACATCTAAAACGCCTGAAATGCTTAATTTTCCTCTATTTTCTAAAATTAGATTTTGAATAACGCCTGTATTTACTGTTTTTCTTTCATCAATATTCATTTGAAACTCACATTCCTTTCACACTTTGATTTAAAGAAACTTATAACGTTTGCTAAATTATATATATTCACTGTTTGTTTAATTTAGAACATAGAAAGTATTATAAATTTATAATAAAGTATAGTAAATTTTTATAAATAATGGTATAATAAAAACAAGTTAGGAGGAAAATTATGAATAACATTGATTTAATGAATTATTGGATAAATAGTGCAAATAATGATTATGAAACAATAAATGTATTATTTACAGGTAAGAAATATACTTGGAGTTTATTTGTAGGACATCTAGTAATTGAAAAATTATTAAAAGCACTTTATTCTAAAATGAATAAAAATGCTCCTTATGCTCCTAAGAGTCATGATTTATCTTTCATAGCTTTAAAAATCCCATTAGAATTAACACAAGAACAAAAAATTTTACTTAACACAATTACTAGATTTAACCTTGATGGAAGATACGATGATTATAAAAATAACTTTTATAATTTATGCACAGAGGAATATACAAAAGAAAGTATTGATAAAATTAATATCATAAGAAATTGGTTAATCGAACTTTTAAATGAAAGTGAGGATAAAAAGGTTGAAAAATAAAAATATAAATTCTAAAATTGAAGACATAGTTTTAAAATATGTAAAAACAATCTGCAATCAATATAAAGTAGAAGCTATCATTTTATTTGGTTCTTATGCGAAAGGTACTGAACATGAAGATAGTGATATTGATATTGCAATTGTAATTGATAAATTCAAAGATAATATTATTGATGAAGAAGTAGAATTTATGATGATGAGAGAAGGCATTGATTATAGAATAGAGCCTCACATTATCAGAATTGAAGATTATAAAAATATAACTAATCCATTTGTTCAAGAGGTTATCGAAACAGGAATCAAAGTAGCTTAAGTACCACTACAAAGGAGGCAAGAAACCTTGCCTCCTTGAAAAAGCAAGAGATTACTCTTGCTTTCCATGGTAATTTCGTTACAATGCAAAATCAACTGTGAATTGTAACTTTAAATATTAAAAGTTAAATTTTATTAAATAACTTTTCATGTATTTTATTTAGAACATTATCATCAATAATATCTTTTAAAACAATAGAAATTTTTGATTCTGAAATATTTATTTCTAAAACATTTAATTTGTTTTTATCTAGAATATCTAATAATTCTTTAATTTTATTCATATCTCTAATTATTCCATTTCCTATTATAGATATTCTTGAAACATCTTTTTTTACCAAGCTTTTAATAGTATTTTCTTCAATTATATCTGATATAACCGTGCCTGGTTTATTATTAAATGTAGATTTAGTTATTATTGGTATTTTAAATTTTTCACCAATTTCCACTGATCTGTTATGAAGAACCTTTGCACCTTCATTTGAAATTTCTTTCATTTCATTATAAGATACTGCATGTAGTTTATATGCACCATCTATTTTATTTGGGTCTGTAGTATATACACCATCAACATCTGAAAAAATATAGCAATTTTTTGCATTTAGTGCTGCTGCAACTGCAACTGCTGTTGTATCAGAACCGCCTCTTCCTAAAGTTGTTATATCCATATTTTTATTTATACCTTGAAATCCTGCAATAATTACAATTTTTTTCTCTTCTAATTCTTTTACTATTCTAGAAGTATCAATATTTTCAATAATTGCATTTTGATTAGTATCATTTGTAAAAATACCGTGCTTGCCATCCACTTAATGAAATAGCTTTATACCCCATATTATTAAGTAAAATACTTAGTTTAGCAGTAGACATTTGTTCTCCACTACTTAATAATGCATCTAATTCCCTATCATTTACTTTTGTTCCCAATTCTTTTGCTTCCTTAATTAACTTATCCGTTGTTTTCCCTTGTGCTGAAAGAATAACAACAATATTATTATTTTTGTTATATAAATCGATTATTTTATTTGCTACTATTTTTAATTTGTCATTATCTGCAACAGAACTTCCACCAAATTTTAAAACTATTGTATCCATAAACTAAACTCCTTTTTTAAAAAATAGGTTATTAGTCAGCCATGAATAATTAAAAGTCCGCGCGAGTGATTAGTTATAAAAATTTTGTAATGGCTCGGGGGGACCGTTCAAGGATTTACAAAAGTTCGAAGAACTTTTGGCTAAATCCTTAGAATGGGGAGAATGAAAAAACTTTTTATAACTAATCACGGTTAAGCAGGACAACGGAATTTTGTGGCTGACTAGTAATAAATATAGAGAGTAATTTAACTAAAACTTACTCCCTATATTCTATTCCAATATTTAGTTTATGTTAATTTTTTCTTTTTAAACTCATTAAATAACTTTTTATAAATTCATCTATATCTCCATCCATAACAGATTGAACATTTCCGAACTTCATAATTAGTTCTATGGTCTTTTACTAATGTATATGGACAAAATACATAAGAACGAATTTGACTTCCCCAAGCAATTTCTCTTTGTACTCCTTTTAATTCATCTATTGTTTCCTTATGTTCTCTTTCCTTTAAATCTAACAACTTTGATTTTAACATCTTCATTGCATTTTCCCTATTTTGAATTTGAGAGCGCTCTGTTTGGCACGCAACAACAATTCCAGTAGGAATATGTGTAAGTCTTACTGCTGATGATGTTTTGTTTACATGTTGACCTCCTGCACCTGATGCTCTATATACATCCATTTTTATATCATCAGGATTAATATACAAGTCTATATCGTCTGATATTTCTGGCAATACTTCTAAAGAAGCAAAAGAAGTATGTCTTCTTCCTCCACTATCAAATGGAGATATTCTAACTAATCTATGTACACCCATTTCTCCTTTTAAATATCCATAGGCTTTTTCGCCACATACTTCAAATGTAACACTTTTTAAGCCTGCTTCTTCTCCTTCTAAATAGTCTAATTCTTTAACGGTATAACCATTTTTATTTGCCCATCTTGTGTACATTCTATATAACATTTCTGCCCAATCTTGTGCCTCTGTTCCTCCTGCACCTGGATGTATAGTCAAAATAGCATTATTATTATCATATTTCTCAGAAAGAAGGGTTTCTATTTCTAATTTTTCTATTTTATTTTCAATACTTATAGTGCTTTCTATTACTTCATTTGCCTCTTCATCTGAAGAAGTATTTTCATGAGTTATAAAATTATTAAATTCTAAAATATCTTCTAATTCTGTTTTTATCTTATTGTAATTTTCAATTTTATGTTTTATTTGTGATAATTCTTTAAGTACAATATTAGATTTTTTAGTATCTGACCAAAAATCTTCTTTTAGTGTTTCTGATTCTAATTCTTTTGACTTTTTTAATAGTTTTGCTATGTCAAAGAGAATCTCCCATTTCTGTTAATCTTTTTTCTAAATTTTCTAGTTTTCTAGTGTTTTCGCTTAAATCTACCATAATAAAATTCACTCCAATTCATAATAATATTGTTTAAACAATTATATTATAAATAAGAGTGAATTTCAACCAGTATTCTATTATTCATCTTCAAGCGTTCCATCATATTCAATTTCATAATCTTCTTGATTTTCTTCTGGAATAACTTCTTCTTTTACTTTTTTTATTTCTTTTTCTATCTTGTTTTCTATATTTTTCTTGTCATCTTCTTGTTTTTTCATATTTTGATCATGCTTTTTTTGCATATCTTTTAAAATTTTTTGTGTTTCTTCTTTCTTGTTTTGTAAATGTTTATTCATCATATTATTTGTTTTTTCAAGTAAATCTGGTACATAGTCTAGCAATTTATCTATTGATGAACTATGGTTTACAGGCATTAATTTAACATTGTTTGATTGTATTACTAAAAATGCTACAGGATTAATTGTAACACCTGCTCCAGAACCACCTCCAAAAGGCAATCTATATTGTATTGCTTCTTCTTTATCTTTTTTAGTATATTCATCTATTGTTTCTCCTTTAAATTCACTTCCACCTGCTGCAAATCCAAAAGAAACTTTGGATATAGGAATAATAACAACATTATTTGATGTTTCAATTGGTTCTCCTATAATAGTATTTACATCTATCATATCTTGAATACTATTCATGGCAGTAACCATAAGACTTTCTATTGGATGTTCCCCCATAATTAAACTCCTTTTTATTTGAAATATATATTATAATACTTATAATATTCCATAATTTGAATTCAAATATACCTGAAAGCGATATATTTAATATATTTTGATTTAAATAAACAGGATTTATTATAAATTTTTGATTATTATAATCTTTTACTTTTTTTCTAAAAAACATTGATATAATTGTACTTATTACAGGAATAATTAGTGCAGTTGCTGTTGCATTTTCTGTACCAATAAACATATTTATATCAATCTTTTTTATATTAATATCTATTTTTTTTAAAGCACTTATTGCTTTTTTGTTATAGTCATTCTGTTTTTTTATTTTTTCAAAATCAATTTTTTGAATCTTTTCTTTTAAATTATTTTTTTCTAATTTTTCTTTTGTAATAACTGACTTAAAAATAGGAATTTTCTTTAAAATATATAATTTGATAATAATTTCATAATTCTTATTTATGTGTCTTTTTTCCCCTGTTGAAATTTTTAAATTATTAATCTGTATTTGTATTTTCGAAAAAAATATTAAAATTATATTTATAACTAAAAACAACAAAATAAAAAGAAAAACCAATATTTCACCTTCTTTAAAAAGATTAATATCAGTTTTTCCATAATTTATTATTTATATACTTTTTTATCTTAAAATTTATATATCGAATTTTCAATAATTAAATTTTATATTTTTTCTTCAATATATTTTTCCGTTAATTCAACCAATTCTATTGCTGTATCGATTTGCTTTTTGGTTTTTTCTGGGTTGACTACAAATTCATCATCATAATCACTATCTTCTCTCATTTTACTTGCTTCAGCAATTCTTCTTCCCATTGTTTTTGGAAAAATTTCCGTATTTACATAATTTTTATTAAAATACGATTGCACGTCTTTATGCTTTTTAAAATCGATTGGCTCTAAAGCTAAAATAGCCTTAATGCTATGAAATATTGAATAATATGCCCTATTATTTGCGGATTTGTACAATTTTAAATCATACATTGCTTTAGCCGCAATTAAATCTTCTTTAGCTTGTTCCAATCTGTGCTTTGCTAATTCTCTAGATATTTTTGGACTCACTCAATATAACCCCTTCCTTTTGTACGTTCATATAAAATGGTAAAGCTGGTAACCAATAGTTAAATTTATCTATATTTTTTACTAATGGTGATAAAACTATATCAAAATTATTATCACTTTCTATATCATAAGCAATATCCCAAACCTTTTCTCTCTCTTCTATTATTTCACTATCTGTTAAATCCGTTAAAATCATAATATCTATATCTGAGTTTTCATTAAAATCACCTCTTGCATATGAACCATATAAGATTATTTTTTTTATTCTTTTTCCAAGTAAAATATTCACTTTAGATATAAATTCTTGTATTATTTTATTGGTTTTCTCTGGAATTTCAGCCATTTTATATTCCCCTCTCCTATCTAAGATAACATTTTTTATTGTAAGAAATATCTTTTTAATAAACCTTCAAATCCTTTTCCATGTCGTGCTTCATCTTTACACATTTCATGAACAGTATCATGTATTGCATCATAACCTAATTCTTTAGCTCTTGTAGCAAGTTCCTTTTTTCCCATACAAGCTCCGCACTCTGCTTCTGCTCTTAATTTAACATTTTTTTCTGTATCTGGGTATACAATTTCTCCTAATAATTCTGCAAATTTAGCTGCATGCTCTGCTTCTTCCCATGCATATCTTTTAAATGCCTCAGCAATTTCTGGGTATCCATCTCTATCAGCTTGACGACTCATTGCTAAATACATTCCAACTTCTGAACATTCTCCTTTAAAATTGTCTCTTAATCCTCTTACAACTTCTTCATCTAAACCTTGTGCCACTCCAATTCTATGTTCATCTGCATATTCATTTGAACCTTTTTCTTCTACTCTTTCTTCAAATTTGTCTTTTCCTGCTCCACATTGTGGACATCTTTCAGGAGCTTCTTCTCCAAAGTGAATATATCCACATATTTTACACACATAAGCTTTCATAACAAATACTTCCCTTCTTTTTTATTTTAAAAATTACATAAATATTATTAAATGCTACTATTTCAAATGTACCATTCATCCTTGCAAAATATAACTCTGCTTAACACAAATATTATATAATTTTCACTTTGAATTATATATTATTTTAAATTTTTGTCAAGTAAATTACATATTCTATTGTTTCTTTTTGTTTTTTATGATAGAATATTCACGAATAGAGCGAAGTTCTTTTTATACAATACCTTTTAAAATAAAAATCTTTTATTTTTACTTCGAATTGCATAGCTACTTTAGAGTTACATAGAGGTTTCTTATTGTATAAAAAATAAATTTGTCAAAAGATGAAATGGAGGAAAATAAAATGGAATTAAATAGATGTAGTAGATGTGGAAGTTTTTATGTTGCAAATGGTAATGTTTGCCCTAAATGTAGCAAAAAAGATGGATTTGAATTCTCTGCATTTAAATCTTATGTTCAAGAAAATGGTTTAACACTTTCTCTTGATACTATTTCTGGAGAAACTGGAATTTCTGTAAATAACTTAAATCGTTTTTTAGGATATCCAGAATTTCAAGATTTTCAAAAAGAAATCGGAAATATTGAAAATATAAATGTACAACAAAAAAACAATATTTCTGTAAACAATAATTCGATTTTTAATGGATAATTTATTATATGAAAGGACTGGAAATACATGGAAAATGTTTTTGAGATATTAGAACAACGTGGATATATTGAACAAATGACTCATCCAAATGAAATTAAAGAATTATTTAGTAAAGAGTCTGTTCCATTTTACATTGGAATTGACCCTACCGCGGATAGTTTACATGTTGGTCACTTTGTTTCTTTAATGGTTGCAAGCCATATGCAAAAATGTGGTCATAAGCCAATTATTTTAGTTGGCGGTGGTACTGCTTCAATTGGTGACCCATCTGGAAAAACAGATATGAGAAAAATGCTTTCTCGCGAAGAAATTGAACATAATGTTACTTGCATAAAAAAACAAGTTGAAAAATTTGTAAGTTTTGAAGGAGAAAATGGTGCAATAATTGTTAATAATGGTGATTGGCTATTAGACTTAAACTTTATTGATTTTATGCGTGAAATTGGTAGCTTATTTTCAGTAAACAGAATGCTTGCAGCTGAATGTTATAAACAAAGAATGGAAACTGGATTAACATTTTTTGAGCTTGGTTATATGCTGATGCAGTCTTATGATTTTTTATACTTATATAACAAATATGGTTGTAAACTTCAAATGGGTGGAAATGACCAATGGTCTAATATAATAGGTGGAGTAGAGCTAATTAGAAAAATTGGAAAAGACGATTCTTTTGGACTAACATTTAAACTTCTAACAACTAAAGAAGGTAAAAAAATGGGTAAAACAGAAAAAGGAGCATTATGGTTAGACTCTAAAAAAACTTCTCCTTATGAATTTTATCAATATTGGAGAAATATTGAAGATAGTAGTGTTGAAAATGTTTTAAAAATGCTAACGTTTTTACCTATTGAAGAAATAAATAGATTGTCTTCTTTGAAGGATGAACACATAAATGAAGCTAAAAAAATAGCTGCTTTTGAAATAACAAAATTAATTCATGGTGAAGAGGAAGCTAAAAAAGCTGAAGAAGCTTCAAACGCACTATTTGGTGGACAAGGTGATACACAAAATATGCCATCTACAAAATTAGAAAATTATAATATTTCTATATTAGATGCTATTGTTCTTACAAATATTGCACCTTCAAAAGGTCAAGCTAGAACTTTAATAAATCAAGGTGGAATTTCCTTAAATGATAATAAAATAAATGATGTTAATTACGTTCTTTCTGAAGCTGATTTTTCAAATGGTTATGCTATTTTGAAAAAAGGTAAAAAGATTTTTCATAAATTGATTAAATAATATTAAAAAGTCACCCCTAACATACTACAATCGGTGTGTTAGGGGCAACTTTTTATAAATTATTATTTTCCATATTCTTTATTGCTTTTTTTCTTATTCTTTGTATTGCATTATCAACAGACTTTACAGGTGAATCTAACTTTTTAGCAATGGTAACATAGCTTTCTCCTTTAATAAATCTATCTAAAACCTGTTTTTCAAATTTGCTAAGATGTTTATTAACATTATTTTCTACCTCATTATAATATTCCTTTTTCATAATAGTTTCTAATGGGTCTTCTACTATCTTTCCATTAAAAGTATCTATTAATTCAACACTATCTTCTTCATTATTATCATAGGCAGCCGTATTTAAAGATAAATATGAATTTAATGGCATATGTTTTTGTCTATTTGAACTTTTTATTGCTGTTATTAATTGTCTTTCTATACAAATATTTGCAAAAGACTTAAAAGTATTTTGTTTGTCTGGGTTAAAGCTACGTATAGCTTTATATAATCCTATCATTCCCTCTTGTACAATATCTTCCCTTTCAGCTCCTATCATAAAATATTTTCCTACTTTCATATTTACAAGTTCTTTATATTTTTCAAGTATATATGATAAAGCTTTTTCGTCTCCTTGTTTTACATAAGATATTATTTGCTCATCTGTTAAATTATTATATTGATTTGTTGTATAAAATACATTTTGATTTTGCATTCGTCAAAAACCTCCAAAGTGTGCTTTCAAATAATATTATATATGCCAAATATAGCAATGTCAAGACATTATTTATTAATTTCATTTTTAATCATTTTCCATACATTATCTGATTCCATATCTTTTTGCCATGAACCAACACCTGCTAAATTATTATCATTAACTAGAGATAATTTTGATTTTAAAGAATCAATATCTTCTATCCATATTTGTTTTTTATTATTGCCGTCATTGAATTCTACATAATTTTGTTTTAAATCCTCATCCCACTCTTTTTTTACACTTTCTGGAATTACTTTATCTATATTTTTCATTGCAACAGCAGAATTTCCTACCAATTTTCCTTCTGAATTCGTTGTCCATACTCTTGTAAAAAATGGTATTCCTAATATTATTTTTTCTGGTTTAATCTCTTCTGTTTTTAGAAACTTATTAAGACTAACTTTTATCCAGTCAAAACCTGCTGTAGTTCCTGGTTTTGTACTTGAAGCACCATATTGGTCATAAGCCATAAATACAATATAATCTGCAACATGTCCTATTACATTTCTGTCAAAGCACATTGACCAAGTTTCGCTTCCATCTGGCGCTGTAACATCAACAGAAATAACCAATCCGGCTTCTTTTAATCTAGGTGTTAATTCTATTATAAATCTAGAATATAAATCTTTATCTTCCTGTTTCATATTTTCAAAATCTACATTTATTCCATCTAAATTATATTTAATACAAACATTTACAATATCTTCTATTAATTTTTCTCTTTTTTTATAACTGTTCATTATTTTAGAAGTTACTTCTAAACCTGCTTCTGCATTAGATACCATGGGCCATACTTTATATCCATTTTTATGTGCCCAATCAATATATTTTTTCCCGCTATCTCCTACTTTTTCAACTAAATTTTCATTTTTATCAACATAAAACATAGATGGTGAAATTACATTTAAGCCTTCAATGCTTGTCCCATTTCTATCAGGTGCAGATGCATATTCTGAATAATAATCCCAAACTAAGTTAACTTTACCTTTTATTTGTTTCTCTTCTACCATATTTTCTCTTATTTTATATTCATTTTGGATTTTATCTGTATTTATATAACCTAATTTTCCATTGGAAGTCCTAATTTTTGTTTTTCCTTTATCAGATGATATTACAATTACTGCATCACCTTTCTTTACCCTATCAACAGTTTTTGCAATAAAATTTGTAGTAGATTTTACAGAAACATCTGATGAAACAATTGCTTTTCTTTGTTCCCTATCTAAAGAGTCTATAGTAACAACTTTTGTGCCTTCAATGTTCTGAGTTTCTATATTATAAACATCTCCCATTTCTGAAATAGGCAAGTAAATTGTATTATCATTTTTAATAGCATGAGCATATATTTTTTTGTTTGAGCCATTTATCGTTATATTATTATTTTCAAAATCAATTGCAGCAATTTTTTTATCTGATGTTGTTATAATTTGATTCAAGTCTTTTTCTTCATATATATATTTATCAAAAAAATTTGCTATATCTTGTTTTGATAAATAGATTATATCATTTTCTATTAACACATCCTTTTTTAGAACAGATGTAACATTATTGTTGTTAATTACTAAATTAGTTCTTGTATTTTTATCAAGAATTACAAAGTCATTTACTATAAATCCTATTATGGTAATTAAAGCTAAAATTGCAGTTATTATAAATATTCGTAAAATATTTTTCCTCTTTTTTTCTTTTTTATTTGATATCATTCTTTCCATTTTTGAGCTGTTTTCTAATCTCATTCTTCTTCCATGTTTCATTACAAATTTTATTCCCTTCTACAATATATTTTTACAAAACATATAATAACACACACAACAAATGTAATATGCTAGATATTACACAAAAAACGTGAAAAATAGAATGCATCCATTTTTTCTTTTTTCCAAGCCCATATAAAATTGCACCAATTGTGTAACATATTCCTCCTCCAAGTAACAATGAAAAACCAATAATTCCAAGTGAATCTATTAATACATTTACTTTAAGAATTATACACCAACCCATAATTAAATAACAAGTCATTGAAAAAACTTTAAACTTTTTTAAATCAATTGAATTAAGTACAATTCCAAGTATAGCTATTCCCCATATTATTCCAAATATAGTCCATCCCAATGCAGCATTATGTTCTCTTAAAGTACATAAACAAAAAGGTGTATATGAACCAGCTATTAATAAAAAAATTGAACAATGATCTATTACTTGCAAAACTTTTTTGGCTTTTAAATTAGGGTTTAATCCATGGTATACACTAGAAATTGTATATAAAATTAATAAAGTACATCCAAATATAACTCCAGAAACAACGCCAGGTGAATTATGATGTTTTGCAGCAATAACACTACACAAAACAATTGCCACTATTCCAACAACTCCACCGATTATATGTGATACCATATTAAAAATTTCTTCACCCTTTGTATATGTTGGTAAAATTCTTTCCGATAGTTTTGTTCTTTTCATTCTAAATTACATTCCTTTCTCATCTTATTGAGATATGCATTAGCTTGCCTATCTAGTATTGAATACTATGTTATCACATGTTATATTCTATGTCAATGATAAAATTTAAAAACATTATCTTTAAATTTACTAGTTGTTACAATTTACAGCTATAAAAACTTTAAGTCCGCGCTAGCAATTACTATATAATTTTTTAGGAAGCAACTCAAGAGGTTATCGCTTGGATGTACCTGAAAAATTATATAGTAATTGCACTATGCACGGTACACTATATTAAAAGCTGTGAATTGTAACTACTAGTCATACTATTCAGCTTTAGCTCCTTATAAATTACATTATTTATTTTTTACAATCTTAAAATTATCACCATCAGGTTCTAAATGATACTTAGCATTTATACAAACAATAGGTCTTAAAGAACAATTACCATAAGAATAAATATTATTTTCAATTTTTCCACTGGAGTTAATAGACATTAGATTATTTGCTCCATTTGCAGATGGAGATGATATCCAGTATTCTTCTGATTTTGTACTATCATCTACAATATATAAATTTTTATCATCTGTACTAATTATATTTTCTATCTCATATTTCCAATCATTTTCATCAGTAGAATCTTTATTAGTACTTATTTTATATCCATCATTTGATATCACTTTTGCTCCATAATTTGTGTTATTAACTTTATTGTAAGAATTTAGCAACATTTCTATTGATGGGCTACCAATTGCATATTCTCCAATTTCTTTATTATCTAAATATTTTGTATTCCAAATACTTGTGTCATACATATATGCTATTGCTCTAATATTAGCATTATTTCTTGTTGCAGACTGATTTTCTTCTAAATATTCATAAAATTTTGTATTCCATTTTTGCATTTTGGATTTTATATCATCTGTATCTTCTGCACCATTTGAATAATACTTAATTTCATTATTAGCATTTTGAGTTTCAACTATAGTTTTAAAATTTAATTTATAACCAGAATTATTATCATTTTCTACATAATTACTATCAACTGTTACTCCCGTTAGCTCATTATTTATAATTTTAGTCGGTGCCCAATTATATCTAATATAATTAGATGATATTAAATATATGTTAACATCATCTGAATAAAATACTTTCCAATCATTTGTAGACTCATTATCATCTATATTTATATAGTTTGTTATTTCTTCACCATAATAATTCGAAATGCTTTCAGCTGTTTTATTTATACTATATGCATCTCCTTCTACATAATATTTTTCTAAGTCTTTTTCTGCTGATTCAATATTTCCATTGATAATTTTTAATTTATAATTTCCATTTTTATTTACTATAAAACTTAAATCATCACTAATATTCCAATCTCCTTCATTCTCTAATTTATATTTAACTTTCCATTTGTCTATATATCCATTATACTGTATCTCTGATACAGTGATACGCCATTTTTCATCAGATACTTTTTCAATTCTTGCATTACCAATTATTGGAGTTTCATTATTTTCTGTATTATCATATTCTACATTATACACACTATCCGGTAATTGTTCTAATGTATAGTAGTTTTCATCTTGATATTGTAAACCTTCGCAACTTATTACACTCCTTTTTTCTATATTAACAAAAAATTCACCTTCTACACCTTCTATACCTAAGTCTTCTATTAGTTTCTTATTAAAATATAAATAACCGGTTTTATTTATAATACCTGATTCTTCCGATGTAAATACTCTATTTGCAACTGTATATATTGGTAATGAAGAATTTTCTATATTTGTACTTAAATTGGCATCCGCACTATCTTTCCTAATTGTTAAAATATCTGCTCCAACACAAGTGTCATTCCCAACTTTAATTGATTTGTTATCTTTATATTTTTGATATAATTCATTTACTTCTGCCTGCATTATTTTCAATTCTGTCGTAAAACTAGTTAATTTCGCTTGTTCTATTATTCCTATGCCACTATATGTTGCTACTGATGCTAGTATTAATATCACAATTATTGTTGTTATTAATGCTATTAATGTTATACCTTTAGATTTTTTTAAAATATTTTTCATTAGTTACCTCCAGTTTATTTTTTATAATCAAATTATATTATTTTTACTTGCAATATGCAAGTATTAAAATTAAATTACTAAATATTGTTTTATAAAATAATTTTTATTCCTTCATTATTAACTTTGTATTCATTTATTTCAATATTATATTTATTGCAAATTTCTCTTATTTCTAAAAAAGAATCTGTAATGACGTATATATTTGAAGAATTACTGGAAATTCTAACAAAAGTATTTCCTATATTCTCGACTAATTTGCAAAATTCATTATATCTAAAATCTCTGATCTTACATTTTTCTGTCATTGCTGATGAATCGTCATTCTTACTATTTTTTTTCATTGCATCAACAAAAGATTTATAATCGTTATTCTTTAAATCTTTGATAACTGTATTTCTTATTATTTCTTCTTTATTTTTAATTCCAAGTTGTTTATATCTTTCTTTTCTTAATTTTACAACAATTTTATCTTTATCATTATTTTCAGTTCCAAAAATCTCATCCATTTCAGCTCTAATTAATCCAACTCTTATATTTTCAGGCATTTCTTTATTATAAATCAACTTTCCATTCTCTGAAACTATACAAATACCTCCATACATTATTGTATTATGAGCAACTCCAGAGCAAAAAACATTTTTAGTAATAATCCCATTCTCTTCTTCAACATAATTCTCTTGTAAAAAATTTAACAATTCTTTATCGCTTAAAATATTTCCCATTAAATTATTAATTGCATATATTATCCCTACTTGAATAATTGCATTAGATCCCATTCCTCCATGAGTCTTTATTTCTTTATTAATTTTACATTTAACATAGAATTTTGTGTTAATTTTTAACTTTTTTCTTAGTAAATCAATATAAAATTTTATCAAATTAGGTTTAATAGCTTCTATTATATCAGTTTTATTATCTATTGCCTCTATATATATTTCAAAATTACTTTCTATAGCAATTCCTATACCTCCTCCCCCAATTTTTCCTTCTTTAAGTTTTAAAGTATTCATAATATCTATATGAAATCTGGCAGGTACTTTTACATGTATTCTTTTATTTTTTTCTTTCACTTTCATATTTCCTTTCTATTTTATTCATTTATACAACAAAAAAACTAGTTAGTATAATTTTCTCTAGCTTAATTCTATCACAATTCTGTTTTGCAATAATCTTATTTCTCTGTAATTCAGTTGCTCAATAATCTCTAAATAAAATTGCAATAATACATTTTGTTATCTTTGATACCTCTTGCTCATTTTGAGAAAGAAATTGTTTTTGACAGATAAAAGGCAGGATTTAGCCTGCCTGAATTATTTAATAAAAAAACCGTTTAAATCAATTTCTTATTTTTGTAAAAATAGATTCTTTATGATTGTTCATAGCAACATCTTCTGTTACTACTTTCTACTTTTTTATTTCTTTCCTTCAATATTTTTTCAATATCATATCAAATTAAACTATGCTACTTTTATTCCTGTATCTATTACTTCTTGAACAAAAGGATTATCTATATTATCATAATCTTCTGTCTTAATTGGGTGTGGTTCTATTCTAGCATCAATATCCCAAGTCATTCCCATTAAATCTGCCATGCAATCATATATATCATCAAAATCATCAGAAATAACTGCAATATCAATATCGCTATCTTCTCTTTCTGTTCCTTTTGCATAAGAACCAAATAATATTATAGCTTTAACATTATAATGTTTTTTTATTTCTTTTATAAATTCATTTATACTATTTAAAATTTCTTTATTTATTGTTCTTTCAACCATTTTCGTACCTCCTCAATATTTTTAACTTGTATGGCTGTATATTCATCTGTACATTTTTCTGCAAAACTCTTTTTGAAATCATCATATCTTGCACTTATATTAAATGTATTTATAATTTGTATCTTTTCTCTAATTTCATTTGGTACATCTAAATTAGCATTTTTAGAAAGTAAAATTAAATTATGAATTTTAGGTGCTACTGGATTTTCAGGATTATTTTTAGCATATAATCCCTTTAACAACTTTTCTATTAACAAATGCCCTAAAAACAAACACCATGTATTTCTTTTTCCTTTTTTCATATATAACATTGTATCATAATCTTCATCTGAACTTTCTATCCAATAATTCATTAAATCTATATTATTCATAATTTCACTTACCTTTCATTATTATTATAACATTATAATCAAATTTTTACCACAAATTCTTAAAATATTATTTTATTTGTTTTCAATCATCCAATTATAAAATATTTCTTCTTCTGGTTATCATTTTTTAAGAATAAATAAGAAACAATAAAAGGTAAGATTTAAACTACCCTACTTTACTGTATCTTATTTGTTAAATAATCCGCTTGAACCATTTTTTAATTTTAGTAAAATTTATAATAAGTTTAATTTTGGTGATTCTAAAGAATTAGCTAAAAAATTTGAAAATGAAACTCGCACATTTATTGACCCAGTAAAACAAATGAAAAAAGAAAAAAGAAAAAAGAAGAAAGAGAGAAAGAATTAGGTTATGACAGATAAAATCGATAAAAGGCCGGATTTGACCTGCCTTCAATTTTATTTATTAAAAAATCCGTTTAAACCAATTTCCTATTTTTGTAAAAATTGATTCTTTATATTCAATCATAGCAATTTTTTCTGTTGCTACTTCTACTTTTTTATTTCGTTCCTTAAATATTTTTTCAATATCATATTTTTCAGCTTTTTCTTTTTCTATTATCTTTAATTCTTCTATTTTCTTTTCTTGATAGTACTTTTTTACGTTTTTGAAAATAGTTAGTAATAATTCACTAATTTCTTTATTTTCTTTTCTTATTAATTCTTCTTTTACCATAAATTATCTCCTTAAAAAATAACCTCAAGTTATATTTATTGTAATGCTACTTCCTGTTCAATATCATGCATATTTTTTATTCTATCAATAGTTTTATCAAAATCAATACCACTTATTTGCCCATTATTTCTATAATCTTTACAAACTTTAACTTTTTCTTGTTCTCCTACAATAACTCTATTATATTCATTTAATAACTGGTTTCTTAAGTTTTTATCTTCTACATTAGAAATAACATGTTCTATTCTACTTAAATAATTTTCCATACTAGAAGTTGAAAAATATTTATCTCTAATAATCGCATGTTTATCATGATTTCCAACTCTATTATTTTCAAATTGACATATTATTCTTTTTAATACCTCTGGATTCAGTGAACTTTCAAAATCTAATAATTCTCGTTCTATTTCGGCAATTGCTTGTTTAGCACACCTTTCTCTATTAATCTTAACCATAGGAATCCCAAAGTCTTTTGCAGCCTTCAAAGACTGTTTTTTCTGATATTCTTGTTGTTGCTTTTGTGCTGTTAAATATTCTACCATTTCAGTATCATCTTTATATTGTTCAAAGTAATCATCAATATTTTCATATTCTTCAATATAAACAATATAATCAGGATTTTTCTTATAAAACATAGGATTATTACTCAAATCTCTTCTTTCATAAACAAGCTCATTGTAATCTCCTCGAGTATTATCAAGTAAACTATCTGGATTTGTAAACTCAATTCCTATTCCCATTCTTCCAATAGAATTATATCTTTTTCCATCTATAGTATAATTATCGCCTAATCCTTCTTCTGTCGCAATATTAAATTGTCTACTAGATGGTGTAGAATTAATATCTCTACGTGAGCTTAATAAAAGCATATTATCATCCATTGTTGAAAAACCAAATATTACATTTTTAGGATTTGCCATTGATAAATTATTATTTCCTATTAAACTACAACAATTACCATGTGATCTTATTATTGGAGCATTCCAATAATCTTTATAATTATCTTGAGTTCCAAAATCTCCTTGATAAGCACCGATTGCAGTTACTACCATTTTAAAATCTGTTCCTGCATCAAACATTTCGACACCATCTTCAAAAGAATAATTACCTTCACATTTAAATACACTCATATTCAAATTTTTAGCAAACACTTTTCTCATTGCATTCTCAAAAGTTACAGTTCTCATAAAATTAGGAGCTACTTCCATCTGTTTAGAAAATTGATTATACACATCTAGAAGTATATTAGGTTCATTTTCACCAATTATTTCTAGCATAGCTCTATACATTTCGAATATATCCATATTAGCTTGTTCTATTTGTATTCCCTTTATATTATATCTTCTACATAATGCTTCTGCACCTTTCAAATTAATTCCATAAGTTTTTAACAATAATGCATTTTTTATTCTATCAACATCTTTTTCTTCTTTATTTTGCTCATTTTCGATAATATTATTTAGTGTCGCTTGAAATATCCCATTTTCTTTTGTAAAATTATGCAATTCTTCTCTATTATTTACATTCCATATTAAATTTGTAGTATATAAATATATTAAATTGTCTACTTCATCAGAAGATAGTTCTTGTCCTCCTTCAACACTTTCAGCAATAGAGCTTTCAAGTTGTTCATATTTGTAATATTGGTTTTTCCAGCTAGTATATGGAGTTATTGTTCCCATTCTATTTAATAATGCTGTTACATATGGTACTTTATAATCTACATTTTCACTAATCCTTTGATACATTGACTTAAATAATTCTAATTTATCATCTGATAATGAAAGTAATTGTTCTTGAACATCTCTATTAGTTACAATCATATCTAACATATCGGTTAAAAAACTATACTTAGGTGATAGTACTCTAATATCTATAGTTTCGTTTAAATCTGCATTATTTTGTAATAAACTAATGTATTTTTCTTGTGTTTCTTCGTCTAATTGCAATGAAGATATTAATTCATTAACTTTTTTATAATTATTTGCATATTGTGCAATATGAATTTTATCATAAACATCTGGAATTTTACTCAAATATTTATCTATGTCTTTATATACACTTATCTGCATTCCATAATATTCTTCAACACTCTTTTCATCACTATAATTCATTTCTTTTTTTATGTCATTTAGTAAATCTTGATTCATATTTAATATCTCGCTTTCTTATTAAATATTGTTTAATCTGACGTTTATCTTTATGGTATTTTTACTCTTAAATTATATCATTTATATGTTTTTTTGTCTATCCTTATAGCAACATATTTTATATTTTCCTTTTTATTTTGAATCACTATTCATCTATATCAATGTGCAAGTTTAAGTCTTCTTCAGTTGGTAGTTTTTCTAATATGTCTTTATCTATTTCAAAAGAAGATACACCAATTGAAAAATTAATTGATGTTCAGAAACTCGTGCAACAACTTGTTGCACTTTCTCATAAATTTTTTAATTTTTATTTTCTTCTAAATATTTCTTATATAATTCATCCATTGAAGATATGTACTCTTGATCTTGTTTAACTCTAAATTTTTCATATTCACTATTTGCTTTTACAATAGCTTGTTTATGCGATATAGTGCCAGAGTGTGTAAGTAAATTCTTTTTTCTAAATTTTAATAAATCGTCCGTTACATCTATCCATTTTTGCATTGTCATTAATTGTTTCAAGTAATTCATCATAATAGTCTTTACCAAATTTTTAGCCATTTTTCATTCTTTCTTTATCAATTTTAAAACCTTTTATAATATAGTCTTTTAATACATTAGTTGCCCATATTCTAAATTTAGTGGCTTTCTTAGAATTTACTCTATTCTCCAATCAAAAAAATATTAGAAAATTTTAAGTAATATATTGGTAGCTATAAAATATTACCATTTAATATTTTGTAATATATTTGGATGTATAATGTCTTACATATTATGTTAAATAGATTAATACTTTATATTCACTAATATATTACGCCAATGTATTGCATTTGTCAACATATATTTACCAATAATGGTAGATATATAGGATTCCATTACAATCTACCTATTCTACTACTGCAAATATTTATGCGCATTTAGAAAAGAAACAAAAAAAATCTGCAAATGTTCTTTCAAATACATTAACATTCGCAGAAACTTGAAATTTGGCTGGGGTACTGTGATTCGAACACAGGAATGTCGGAGTCAGAGTCCGATGCCTTACCGCTTGGCGATACCCCATTTTAAATAACTTTTTAGCATTGGTGCAGGTGGTGGGACTCGAACCCACACATAGTTTCCTATAATAGATTTTGAGTCTATCGCGTCTACCAATTCCACCACACCTGCAAATAATCAATACTAATATATATTAGCACAGATTATTTAGATTGTCTAGCATTTTTTCAAATTTTCACAGATTTGTGTTACTGTATAGTTACTGTTCACAGCCATGCTTTTGTTTTTAAATGTTAATATATAAATATTTTGAAAATAAATCGAATGCAAATGGAATATTATTAGAAATTCTTATTTTAATAAAATGAGGGATGTTCATGGAAAAATCTGCAAGATTTTTAACATGAAAGAGGCTCATTTTATTAAATTAGAATTTCTTGAATATGTAATGCAGCCGAGATTTTTTTAAAAATATTTATATATTAACATTTATATATTAGATTATAAACAGCCGAGAATTGTAACACTGTATAAAGGTTTTGTAACTACTAGTCTTATATAAACAAAACCTGACCTGGATATATTAATCTTGGATTTTTTATTCCATTCAAATTCACTAAATATTTAACTGTAACACCATAATATCTAGCAATATTCCATAAACAATCTCCTCTTTTTACTGTATAGGTTACTCTTTGATTAATATTACTATTACTTTCACTATTTATCTCTTCATTACCTACAATCGGTATTCTTATTATTTGACCAGGGTAAATTAAATTTGGATTTTTTATTATATTTATTTCAAGTACACTTTGTAAAGTAACTCCATGTGATTTTGCTATTCCCCATAATGTGTCACCTCTTTTTACTGTATAAATAATGTGTCCCATATCATTTGTTTCATTTTCTATTTCTTCATCTGAAGCATTAATTTTAAATACTTGACCAGGATATATTAAATTAGGATTACTAATATTATTTAATTGTACTATATTTTGTACTGTAGTTCCATAAACGTTTGCTATATTCCATAAAGTATCCCCTCTTTTTACAGTATAGTATATAATTTTTTCTTCGCTAACTTCAGGTTTTTCAACATTTGGACATTCTGATTCTTCACACATAAATATATTTTTGGTAAATTTATTTTTATCGACATATCCATCAATTCCTGGTAATGTTCCTTTACTTGTATATTGAACTCCATCCCACGTATCCCAATTTGATTTTACATTTGTAAGGCTATTATAATTTCCATAATAAGCTAGCCACAAAGGATATTTCTGTGCCAATTGATAATTAAATACTCTCTGAGAATGATTCAAATTACTATAAACTACAACATCCTTATTTGTAAATTCTTTTAATTTTTTTAAGAACACTTCTGAAATATCATTAACTTCACTATTCGAAATTCCACCTCTAAATTCTTCAAAATCCATAGCCAACTTACAGTCTGGCACTTTTCCGCTAATTACAGAAGCAAAAAAATTAGCTTGTTTTTCGGCTTGATACGTATTTGTGGCTGTTAGATAATGATAAAACCCTACTTTTAGCCCATTTTCTTTTGCATTTTTATAATTATATTCAAAATACGGATCAATATATGTTGTACCTTCACTTGCTTTTATGTACACAATTTTTATTCCACTATCTTTTACTTTTCTGTAATCAATATAACCTTGCCACATACTAACATCAATTCCGTCATACTGTTCATCAGAACTAGCTACAATGCAATAAGATACATTAAAATTTAAAAAGACAGTAACTGTAAAAACTAAAAATAAACTGACAACTCTTTTACAAAACTTATTCATATTTACCTCCCACGCATAGAGCGAAACTCTTTTTGTACAATAGGAAAGGATAACTTTCCTATTGTACAAAAAATCTTAACATATAACATAACTAATACATTATATGTCAAGATTTTTTTTATGTTAAACTAATTTACAGTTAATAATTTATTACAATTCACAGCTGACCATTAACAATTTTCTTCTTCATCAATATCATATTCTAAAACATAAACAAGTTTTAAAGTTATTTTAGAAAAGTCATCTTTTTCATTTTCATAGTTTAAAATTTTAAAAGTTGTTTTTTTCTTCAATTTCAATTTTAGCCTTGAAATATCTATTAATATATTTGTTGATAAATCTTGTCCTAAAGGAAGTGTTTTATTTTGATTATCATAAAAAATTGAATTAGTATAACTTATTGAATTTATTCCTTTTTTTAGATTTATTTTATAAAAATATATTTTATTCTTATCTCTTTTTAAAGCTTTTTTAATTTCTTTTTCTGGATTTATCTCAAATAGATTTATATTTTTTTTATTTAATTTTTCATCATTAGTTGCAATGTAAACAGGTAAATCTTCTGATATTACCACTTTACTTAATGCAGACTTTATATTGTTTACTACTTTTTCTAAAGACATTTTGTAACCTATAGGTTTGGTTGATTTGCTAATATCTAATATATTAAATTTATCTTTTGGTGTTTCTCTATGCTTTTGGTTATTTATTTCAGATATTTTAGTTGAATCTTGAATTATTCCTCCAAAAATATCAAATTCGTCATTATTTAATTCTTTTTCCAAGTTTTCTTCTTTTCTTAATTCTTTTAAACTAGTTTCAATTTCTTTTGGTAATACCTCATTATTCTTAACTTTATTTAATAACTCTAATAAACTAGTAGTTGTTATATAGATACTATCCATCTCTTCTTCAGAAAGAGTCTTCCTTTGTATTGTATCCATGTTTTTTCCAAATTTTTCTAAATCTTCATCATAATCAAATACTTTAGTAATTTTTTTAATAATATTTACTTCTTCTTCCTCTCCTTCTGGTAGTGAAGCCATTTCATCCTTATTGCTATATTTCCAAAATTCAAAGATACTTTTTTTATGATTATCAATCTCATTTATAAAATTTGTAGCATTTTCAATTTTTCTCTGCATATTTTTTTTCTTTAATTTTAATGCATTTATATCCATTACAAGATTTTTCAATTCATTTTCCACTATTTCAAGTTCTTTATATATTTCTATTAACTCTTCAAGAGAATAATTTGATTTTTCAGTATTATTTTTAATTTTTTTCGTGTCTTTTTTTTCTTTTTCTAAATTGATTTCCTGTATTTTTTCTTCTTTTTTTGATTTTTTATTATTCTTTTTACTATATTTAAAATAGTATTTAACTTTTCCAAAAAAGGATTTTTTGCATTCTAAAAATGTAGAAATCTGTTTTTCTTTTTCTATATATTCAATTTCTTGCAATGCAACCTCATTTTTTAAATTTTGTAACTTATTTTTATTTTGTTCTACCACAATTTCTATTTCAGCAATTTTTTCTAATGCCTCTTTGTATTCTTCTTTAATAAATTGTGGTATATCTTCATATACTAAATTTTTATCTTTATATAGAAAATCGATTGAACCTTTTTTATTAATATCTGTTCTAAATTCAAAATAGTGTGGTAATTCTGTTTGTAAGATAAACATTGCTTTTAATAGTTTATAAAATTTTTGAGCTTCTTCCTTATTATCTAGCTTAATTCTATATTTGCTTTTTATTTTTCCATATACTTCGGTTTCTCCGACAATTCTGATACTTAAATTATCTTTTTTATCAAATACTTCATAGATAAAAGGCCAATCTTTTGTAAATAGCCATAAATAATTTTCTATATCTTCAAAGTTCGATTTTTTTAGATAATTATTAGTATAGCTTATATTTCTAATAGGCACAAAAATTTTATCCATATTATTATTTTTTAGTTTTTCTTTTAATAAAAAGAAAAATGTAGAATAATCTGTATCTTCTGTTGGCACTATCATAAAATATTTATCAGATATATCAGAATAGTAAATTTGCCATAAGTAATTTCCTTCAAATTTTACTCTAAATGGAATTTTTTTATTTAATTTATCTTGTTCTTCTTGTATTTTTTCTATTTCTTCTATTTTTATTTTTTTTAACATGTTTAAGAATGTTGTATATCTTAATATGTTTTCTTCATTTTCGCTATCTAAATAATCTGCTAATGTTCTTGATTTTTTATATTTTTCCTCTATTTCATCTAACCTATTTGTTGGAGATAACAAAATCTGTATATCTTTAATTGGAATATATCTATATTGCTTATATTGTTTTTCATCATGTAATTTTGAACTTCTAAATTCTATTTTCTTTGCTTGTTTAAACTCTTCTGGTATATCGTTCAAATTTAATCCCAAATATTTTAATTTCTCTTGTATATTTTCTTTATTGTCTATATGATTTTTTTGCAATTTGTCTTCTCCCCTCATTTATATTTTAATTTTAAGAGCTGTAAATTGTAACATTATTTTATTATTTCATAAAAATTTTTAAATTCATAACCTTGTTGCCTTAAATATTCTATTATTTTAGGTAACGTATTTACAGTTGCCTGTTTTGTTTCAGCATCGTGCATTAACACTACTATACTATTTTTATTTTCTGTTGTTTCTTCAATTCTTTGCATTTCAAATTCTTCTGTCGGACTTTGCTTTTCTGCATCCCCATTTAATGCATTCCAATCTACATTTACAATATTATTTTCATTTAATAATTCTTTAGCTTGTCTCTTAATATCCGCATATTTTCCACCAACTAGTCCTCCTGGAAATCTGAATAAATGTGAATTATAATCTTGAACGCCTATTGCATTTCTTACTAAATCGTTACATTTGTTATATTCATCAAGTACTGCTTGTGGGGAAGAATATATCGAACTATATACATGTGAATATCCGTGATTAGCAAGATAATGTCCTTCTTCATAAATCCTTTTAGCCATATCTGGCTTATAACTAACATTTACACCTAATACAAAAAATGTAGCTTTTATATTTTGTTCTTTCAAAATATCTAAAATAGGTGCTGTATTAATTGATGGTCCATCATCAAATGTTAAAAATGCTCTCTTAGTTTCTGAACTATATATATGAGAAATGTTTTCTTTACCTATTTCAGTTAATTGCGGATTTCTTTCTTTTTTTAGTCTTTCTTGTTCTTTGGCTATTTTTTCTTGTTCTTCTTTTATCCTAGCTTCTTCGTTAGCCTTTTGAATTTCTAATGTTGCGATTTGTGATTCATATTGCATATAGATTTTCTCATAATTCATTATCTCTATTATATTTTTTGCAATAATCAATAGTAAAATGAATATAATTATTAAAAAAATAGTTAATATCAATTTTCCCTTATTTAACTTTTTATTTGTATCTATATTATAAATCCCATTTATATTTTCATCTTTTAACATTTTTATTTCCCCTATATTTCTTCAAAAATATATTTTTCTTAGTTATATTAATTATAAAAATATAAAGCTTAAGATTTCTCATGCATTTTTCAAGAAAATCTTAAGCTTGATTTAAAAACTTACTTATTTATTTCGAGTTTCAGTTATTTGTTGAGTTATATTATTATTATAGTTAGAATTATTTTTTACATTTTGCAAATAAGAAATATAGGTCATTATTACACTAAAAAATATTGCTAATATAACTAATACTCTAAAAATAATATCCCCTATTGTAAGTTTTGTTTTGTGTTTGCCTTTTGAATTTTCTCTTTTTAATTCTTTATTTAAATTTTCTTTCGTTTTTTCCATATTTACTACCATTCCTTTCTAAAGCACAAACCTGGTTGGAAAAGAATTAAATTTTGACAAGGCATATTATATTTAAAAGGCAAGGGCGCATACTCTTTGTATGTAACCGCGTTTTAAATATAATATAACGCAGTCAAAATTCTAATTATTTTTCAACCTTATCCTTTCTTATTTCTTCATAATACCTTTCAAATACTCAATCTCTTCTTCTGAATTTAGCCTCATAAATATAGGTTCACCTTTTTCTATAACCTTCAGGTTGTTAATTTGATTATATTTTTCTAGGCTTTTCCATGTTTTTAATTCTTCGCCTTCAATTCCAATTTGCCTTAATATATTATCTGCTGTATTGTTCATAAATGGTTTAATTAATATTGCAATTTTTCTTAAATTTTCTATTAAATGATACATACATGATTTTAGCTTTTCTGTTTCTTCTTGTTTAGCAAGTGTCCATGGCGATGTTTCATCTATATATTTATTGGTTCTAGAAATTAAATTCCATATTTCCTGTATACTATTTGCGATTTCATAATTATTCCATTTTTCTTCAAATAATTTTATTTGGTTAATACTATATTCTTCTAACTCTTTATCTACCTCATTAGGTGTTCCGTTATATTCTAAAATAACACCGTTAAAATATTTGTTTACCATTGATATTGTTCTATTTAAAAGATTACTCAAGTCATTACATAAATCATAATTATATCTTTCTACAAATGACTCTGGTGAAAATATTCCATCTTGATTAACCGGCATTTCTCTTAATAAGAAATATTTTACACTATCTAATCCATATCTTTCTATTAAAGTTTCTGGATATATTACATTCCCTTTAGATTTAGACATTTTTCCATCTTTCATTGTAATCCAATTATGTACAAATATAGTCTTTGGAATAGGTAAATCTAATGCCATTAAAAATATAGGCCAATATATTAAGTGGAATCTTGCAATATCTTTTCCTACAATTTGTAAGTCTGCAGGCCAATATTTTTTAAATAATGTATCATCTTCTGACAAATATCCAAGTGCTGTAATATAATTTGTTAAAGCATCTAACCATACATATATAACATGTTTTGGATCTTTTAAGACCTTAATTCCCCAGTCAAAGGATGTTCTTGTTACACATAAATCTTCTAAGCCTGGTTTTATAAAATTATTAATCATCTCATTTTTTCTATAATCTGGTTTTATAAAATCCGGATGTTCTTCATAATATTTTAGAAGTTTATCTGCATATTTTTTCATATTGAAAAAATATGCTTCTTCTTTCATTAATCTAACTTCTCTTCCACAATCTGGACACTTTCCATCTATTAATTGAGTTTGTGTAAAATATGATTCACAAGGTACACAATACCATCCCTCATAATCACCCTTATAAATGTCTCCTTGTTCCATAAATTTATCAAATATTTTTTCAACGATTTTTTCGTGTCTATCTTCTGTTGTTTGAATGAAATCATCATATTCAATTCCCATCTTTGCCCATAATTCTTTTGCTATTTTAGCCATCTCATCTACATATTCCTTTGGGCTTTTTCCTGCTTCTTTTGCTTTTTCTTGTATCTTTTGACCATGCTCATCTGTTCCAGTTAACATGTAGGCATCTTCGCCTTTTAATTTATGATATCTTTTTATACTATCAGCTAATACTGTTGTATATGCTGTACCTATATGAAATTTCCCGCTTGGATAATATATTGGCGTTGTTACATAAAATTTATTATTCATTTCCACTCATTCCTTTCTAGATATCAATTAAAATTTGAACAACTTTTTATTGTTTAAATCTTTTGTTACACCTTACTGCTTTTATATATATAATGACCTGTCTAACGCATTTACTTCACCTTTTTGCTTTTAATATATTATCACAATTTTTCTTACTTGTCTATGAATTAATTTAAAATAAATAAAAAGTGTGTTACTAGTTAAAGCTTTTTAATAAAAAATAACGGGCTTTCCTACAGTAGGAAG